>CAYNPB010000083.1:0-11297 GCA_964399005.1 uncultured Sangeribacter sp. | reverse complement strand
GCATCGACATCCTCCTGGACAAAGGTCCGGGAGCGAAGTCGGTGCAGCTCACCATATCTCCCTTCACCCTCATCGGCGCCACAACCCGGAGCGGACTCCTTACTGCCCCTCTGCGTGCCCGCTTTGGCATCAACTGCCATCTCGAATATTACGACCATGAGGTGCTGAAAGGAATCGTGAAGCGGTCGGCAAGACTTCTGAAGACCGACATAATCGACGATGCCGCTCTTGAAATCGCGCTCCGAAGCCGTGGCACTCCGCGAATTGCAAATGCACTTCTGCGCCGAGTCCGCGACTTTGCTATGGTGAGGGGCAACGGCACCATCGACCTTCCTACGGCAAAGATGTCGCTCGAAGCCCTGAACATCGACACTCACGGACTCGACGAAATCGACAACCGAATCCTCACCACAATCATCGACAAATTCGGAGGGGGACCCGTAGGTCTGACCACCATTGCAACAGCACTTGGAGAAGACAGCGGAACGATAGAGGAAGTCTACGAGCCTTTCCTCATCAAAGAGGGTTTCCTGAAGCGCACCCCGAGAGGACGCGAAGTCACCGAACTCGCCTTCCGCCATCTTGGCCGTTATCCACTGCAAAGAGAATCCTCACTCTTCGATTAATGCTTCGCCAATGCATAATGCTCAATGCATAATGCATAATTAATAAGAACCCGGGAAAGCTCATTCAAAGCTCATCATGAATTATAAATTATGAATTATGGATTTGAGATTATGAATTATGCATTATGAATTATGAATTGAAAAATGGCTGGAATTAAATCATTGGTCAAAGATACGGCCGTCTACGGACTGAGCAGCATAATAGGCAGATTTCTCAATTGGGGACTCGTGCCGCTCTATACATACGCCTTCTCAAAAGCCGACTATGGCATCGTCAGCTATCTCTATGCAATAGTAGCCGTAGTGATTGTGGTGCTTAACTATGGCATGGAGACCGGTTTCTTCCGCTATGCAAGCAAGGAAGAAGACTATGAGAAGGTATATAGCACCGCTATGGTGTCGCTTGCCACCACTTCTCTACTCTTCATAGCCCTGATAAGCATCTTCCTGCATCCGATATCAGACGCACTGACCCTTCCACATCATGCCGACTTTGTGTGGATGATGGGCTTCACGGTGGCTATAGATGCCTTCACCAACTTGCCATTCGCCTACCTGCGATTCAAGCGTAAGGCATGGACATTTGCCGGGATAAAACTCATCAACATCGGTGTCAATATAGGCTTGAATCTCTTTTTCATATTGGCTTGCCCGAAAATCAACGAAGCTGCCCCGCAGCTTATCTCATGGTTCTACACTCCCTTAGGAGGGGAGTCCTTCGGAATCGGCTGGATATTCCTCGCCAACGTCATAAGCACGCTCGTAGTGCTGATATGCCTGCTGCCGCAGATGAAAGTGAAGCATGTGGTGTGCGACACAACGCTGCTGAAGAAGATGCTCGACTATTCGTGGCCTCTGCTCGTGCTGGGAGTAGCCGGCAACCTTAGCCAAGGGATGGGGCAGATCATAATCCCCTATCTATTCCCGCACGACCCTGTTGGAGCAAAGGCCATGGTGGGTATCTATGGTGCCAATATCAAAATCGCCGTAGTGATGATGATGTTTACGCAAGCATTCCGCTATGCCTACGAGCCTTTCATATTTTCCAAGGCAGCCCGTGAAGGGGAAGACAAGACACAGGCATATTGCGACGCGATGAAATATTTTGTCATCTTCGGGCTCGCCATCTTCCTTGGTGTGATGTATTTCCTCCCGATATTGAAACATTTCATATCTCCGGCCTATTGGGCAGGCCTGCGGGTAGTGCCGATAATGATGATAGCCGATCTTTGCTTCGGAGTTTACTTCAACCTCTCACTATGGTATAAGCTGACCGACCGGACACGCTGGGGTATGTATCTCTCTCTGCTCGGATTCGTGCTGATGCTGGGAGGCAACCTGATATTCGTGCCGGCAATCGGAATCCCTGACGGATATTTAGGCTCGGCATGGGCTGCCCTCATTTCATATGCCGGAATCATGACAGTGAGCTATCTCCTGGGAAGGAAATATTATCCCATTCCATATGAAATCAAGCGTATCGGGCTCTACACTCTCCTGGCAGCCATACTTTGGGGTGTCGGAGAAGCATGCACGTTCTCTTACGCGATGTGGGTGACCTACATAGTGAGAAGCCTGATACTCTGCTTATACATATTGACAGTGGCTTATTTTGAGAATATTCCCGTCATATCCTCCCGATTAAGGAAACTTCTCGGCTCGATAGAGAAAAAACCAACAAAACACTAACATTCCGTTAAGAATATTTTGTAATGGCAAAATAATATATTAACTTTGCATAATAAAAGATAAGCATTCGGAATTATTAAATATTGGGAATCTTTATGGCTGCAGATAAATATGACCTTACTACCGTCAAAGGACGACTTCTGACATTTTTGAAAGAAAATCGGATTCCGCAGACAGAATTTTGCAAGCGTCTTGGGGTTGCATCCACCTACATAGGGGTGATCCGCAAATCGATACCGGCAGAGAAGATCAACCGCATCGCCACCCTCTATCCCAACTTGAACCGCGATTGGCTTCTGTATGGAGAAGGGGAAATGTATGTGCAAGATGCTGACACACCGCGCAAGCTGCTTCAGGAAGCCGGGTATCTTATTCCGCTTCTGCCGGTGACAGCCTTTGCAGGCAACATCACCGCATGGTCGCAATCGGTCAATTCCAACGAATGCGAGAAAGTGGTGAGTCCGGTGCAGGGAGTCGACTTTGCAATCCGCATCTCCGGCGACAGTATGGAGCCTGATTTCCACGACGGAGCAATCATACTGATCAAGAAAATCGACGATAAGGCCTTCATCCCATGGGGACACCCGATGATAGTCGACTCATCCAACGGCGTATTCTTCAAGAATGTATTCCCATCAGAGCGAGGTAGAAAATATATCGAAGCCGTGAGCATCAACACAAAGTATCCACCGCTCCAAATCCCAATGGATTGCATCTACGGACTCTATCGTGTAGTCACCACCCTCAATCCCTACGCCTCCTATTAAGGCAATGACATCTAACAAACAATAAACACAACATAAAATGGCAGATTACAACCATAACGACATCGAATCGCGCTGGCAACAGTATTGGCGCGACAACGGAGTCTTCAAGACTGAAATAAACAAAGATAAGCCGAAATACTATGTGCTCGACATGTTTCCCTACCCGTCCGGGGCGGGTCTGCACGTAGGGCATCCACTCGGCTATATCGCCAGCGACATCTATTCCCGCTTTAAAAGGCAGCAGGGCTTCAATGTGCTCCACCCGATGGGCTATGACGCTTATGGACTCCCTGCCGAGCAATATGCCATCCAGACCGGACAGCATCCGGAAAAAACCACCAACGATAACATCGCTCGCTATCGCTCGCAGCTCGACAAGATAGGATTTTCTTTCGATTGGAGCCGCGAAGTGCGCACATGCGATCCGAAATATTACAAATGGACCCAATGGGCATTCATGAAGATGTTCAACAGCTACTACGACACTGCCCTTGGGAAAGCTCGCCCCATCTCCGAACTCGTAGCTCATCTTGAGAAGCATGGTACTGATGGACTACATGCGGCAGAGACCAAGGAAATAACCCTCAGTGCCGACCAGTGGAACGCCATGTCGGAGAAGGAGAAGCGTGAGACACTGATGAACTGGCGTATAGCATTCCAGGGAGAGACAATGGTGAACTGGTGTCCGGAACTCGGCACCGTCCTTGCCAACGATGAAGTGTCGGAAGGTCTCAGCGTGCGCGGCGGCTTCCCCGTGGAGCAAAAACTGATGCGCCAATGGTGTCTGCGAGTGTCGGCATATGCACCACGTCTGCTCGACGACCTCAACGATCTTGCTTGGAGCGACTCCCTCAAAGAGACGCAACGCAACTGGATAGGGCGCAGCGAGGGAGCAGAGATGAAATTCCCTGTGAAAGACTCTGATATTGAGTTGGAAATCTTCACCACACGTGCCGACACAGTCTTTGGCGTGACATTCATGGTGCTTGCGCCGGAATCCGAATATGTGAAGCTTCTGACTACTCCCGAGCAGAAGGAAGCCGTGGAGGCATATCTCAACGAAGTGAAACATAAGACTGAAAGAGAGCGCCAGATCGACAAGAAAGTGACCGGTGTCTTCACCGGCTCTTACGCCATCAACCCGCTTAGTGGGAAGGAAATCCCTATCTGGGTGAGCGACTATGTGCTTGCCGGCTACGGTACAGGTGCCATCATGGCAGTTCCGGCCCACGACTCACGCGACTACGCATTTGCTAAGAAATTCAATCTCCCTATCATTCCCCTTATCGAAGGGGCTGACGTGTCGGAGGAAAGTTTCGATGCAAAGGAAGGAATCGTATGCAATTCCTGCGGCCCGGATCTCGACCTCAATGGCCTCACAGTGAAGGAAGCGATAGCCAAGACAAAACAGCATATCTCTGAAAAGGGAATCGGACGCGTGAAGGTGAACTACCGCCTCCGCGATGCCATCTTCTCACGCCAGCGCTACTGGGGCGAGCCTTTCCCCGTCTACTACAAGGATGGAATCGCATATCTCATGGATGAATCTGCCCTCCCGCTTCTGCTGCCGGAGGTGAGCAGCTATAAGCCAACTGCAGATGGAGAGCCCCCGCTCGGACGCGCAGAAAACTGGAAGACGCCCGAAGGATATCCAATCGAGCTCTGCACTATGCCGGGCTTTGCAGGAAGCTCAGCCTACTATCTGCGCTACATGGACCCACATAATGAGGAGGCCCTCGTCAGCAAGGAGGCAGATGAATACTGGCGCGACGTTGACCTTTACGTGGGTGGAGCCGAACATGCCACCGGACACCTTATCTACAGTCGCTTCTGGAATAAATTCCTCTATGACCTCGGACTCGTAGTAAGTCCGGAGCCATTTAAGAAGCTCGTAAACCAGGGTATGATCCAGGGACGCACCAATTTCGTATATCGCATCAAAGGGACCAACACATTTGTCGGCAAGGGACTCATAGACCAATATGACACAATGCCAATCCGCGTAGACGTGAATATCGTCAGCAACGACATCCTCGACCTTGACAAATTCAAAGCGTGGCGTCCGGACTTTGCAGACGCAGAGTTCATACTCGAAGATGGCAAATACGTATGTGGCTACGCAGTGGAGAAAATGTCAAAATCAATGTTTAATGTTGTGAACCCGGACGACATCGTAGAGAAATACGGTGCCGACACGCTGAGACTCTACGAGATGTTCCTCGGACCGGTGGAGCAGTCAAAACCCTGGGACACCAACGGCATCGACGGCGTCAACCGCTTCCTGCGCAAGCTCTGGAACATATTTACAAAGCGCACAGACTCTGAGCGCAGTGCCCAAGAAAAGAAGATCATGCATACGCTCATCAAGAAAGTAAGCCAGGATATAGAGAACTTCTCCTTCAACACCTCCGTGGCAGCCTTCATGATTGCAGTCAACGATCTCGGCAAGCTCCAGAGCGTGAGCACAGAATCAATGGATGAATTTGCACGACTGATAGCGCCGTTCGCTCCCCACATCGCTGAGGAATTCTGGCATCAGCTCGGACATGAAGGAAGCGTAGCCGACAGCCAATGGCCGAAGTGGGATGAAGAGGCTCTTAAAGAAGACACTGTAAAATATCCCGTACAGTTCAATGGCAAGATGCGCTTCAACATAGAAGTTCCTGCAGGGAGCGACAAGGCGGCTGTAGAGGCTGCGGCACTTGCCGATCCTGCCGCTGAAAAATGGCTTGAAGGTAAGACTCCAAAGAAAGTAATCGTAGTTCCGGGTCGCATCGTCAACATCGTAATTTGACCCATGATACATATATCAAAGGGCGTGGCCGGAAGCGGCTGCGCCCTTATCATTCCCTAAAGGTAATAAAGCAGGCGTTTTTCCGTTAAAGATATAATAACACACGCATTTATATAGGAATATGACAGAAAAACGAAAACTTGTGATGGCCACCAACAATGCAGGGAAGCTGCGTGAGGCGCGAGCCATCGCGGGCGACCGCCTTGAGATATTGAGTCTTAAGGATATAGGATATGATAAAGACATTGAGGAGACTGCCGACACTCTTGAAGGCAACGCGCTGATCAAAGTGCGCGCCATCAAGGAGGCCTGCGGTCTTGACTGCTTTGCTGACGACACCGGACTGATGGTGGATGCTCTTGGAGGAGCGCCGGGAGTGCATACAGCCCGCTATGCCGGCGAAGAGTGCAATCCTGACAAGAACATCGATCTGCTGCTCAAGAACATGAATGGGGAGACTGACCGGAAGGCCAGATTCTGCACATGCGTAGCCCTCTCGCTCAATGGCGAGGAGCATCTGTTTGAAGGCTCAGTGGAAGGAACGATTGCAACCGAGAGAAGCGGCTCTCACGGCTTCGGATATGACCCCGTCTTCATACCGGAAGAATCGGGCATCTGCTTTGCCGAGATGACCGACGAGGCCAAGAATAAGATCTCTCACCGTGGGCGAGCGATCACAGCTATGGTGAAATGGCTTTCGGCTCTATGCATATGTCTCTTCACGATGATAGGGGCAAAGGCCGCAGACATCAACGGATGGACACTCTTCAACACATTCGACGAACAGATAGCAAACATCTACGACACTCCTGACAAGGCTTATATACTTGCTCAGGCACAATACTACAATTCTACTGTAGCTGACAATAACGAATTGCTTTTCTTTCTTTTCGTCCTCGACAAGGATTCAGGAGAGATAAGGGCTTACAATCCACAGAACTTTCTTAGCAATTCGATCATAAAAGCCGCCAACTACAATGCACAGGGGCATTATCTGCTTCTCGTATACGATGACTATACTATCGACTTGCTATATGACAACGGCGACGTCAACACAATAACGGCACTTAAAAGCTATAACTCAGGGTCTTCGAAAGAAGTAAGGTCGATATCTTTCGACCCGGAGCTTAACCGAGCATACCTGGCCACCGACTTCGGGTATCTTATTCTTGACGACAAGAAGAATGAGGTGGTGACAAGTGGCATCTACAATGAGCCGGTTGACAAGGCTATCCGCGTGGCCGATAAGTTTGTGATCCTGCGCAACGGCAAGCTATATCAAGATAAGTCCACTACCAAACATCTCTCTCTTTCAGACTATAAGGAAGCAGATTGGGGAGGCGCCGGAACAGCAATTGAATTGCTTCCGCTCACATCGGAGAAATGCGTGATAGCGAGGTCTCAGAATGGAAGCAATAACTACTATGTAGTGGATTTCGAATCAAATAAAGAGAACCCGGAGGTATATTCCATCGGTAATCTCGGCAATGTCAAGGCCATAGAGAATAAGGATGGAATTATGTTTATTGCAGGAGCGGGACTCTATCAGTTAAACAGAGATGCGCGGACTCCTATCTTCTTAGCCCGCCGGAGTGAGGATATAACTCTTACATGCGGAAGCTGGGACTTCAAGAATTTCTTCCTTGCAAAGCCACGCGAGGGTATCTATTCAGTCCGCCATGATGGCAACGACCAGTGGTCTGTCACCCGCCAGGCTGCCAGACCTAACGCACCTGCAGTGTACCGATCTACCTCCCTGATGTATACCCCACAACACGGTATGCTTGCCAACACACATGGCATCGACCAGAATTTTGCATCGCGTTCTGCAATCAATCCAATCCTCCTATCTTCTCTCAAAGACCAGACTTGGACCATGCATGGTCTCCCCTATTTTGATAATGCCACAAAAAATCGGCTTCTCAATCCAAGCGGCATGGCTCAGGACCCTGACAATCCGGACATATTCTATTTCGGATCGACGATGAGCGGACTTTTACGCTATAACATCAAGGATATGTCGTCGCTTCTACATATGACCACAAGCACAGACACACCAAAATATCCGGGCCATGTCACAGTGCAGGAGCCATATTCAGCCTGGGGAAATGCATTTATGCTACTCAATCCGGTGTTTGACGCACGTGGCAATATGTTTATAGCCCACTTAAACACCGAAGATATCAATAACTATTACCCTGAGATCTGGGTATGGACACCTGAAAAAAGACGGGCCAGTGTCTCTCCGGAGACATTCCAGCCCTTCACAAAACTGAAGATAGAAGGGATGCAGGCAAATGTGTCGAGCATCGTCTTGCCATTGGCTCACGAAAATAATAAGAACCTCCTTGCATATTTCTCTCTCAACTTTTTCAAGAAACCGATGGTAGTGTATAATCACAACGGGACCTTGGACACAGATGCAGACGACAAGAAAGTACTAATCGACGTGGAGAGGCTTGAAGATTCTGACGGCACAGTTGAATTCCTGTACATATACTGCGCGATAGAGGATCCGGCTACCGGACTAATATGGGTCGGGACAAACAATGGTGTCTTCACATTCGATCCACGCGACTCCTTCACCAATCCCGGTGTAGTGTCAAGAATCAAGGTGAGCCGCAACGACGGCACCTCGCTTGCCGACTACCTTCTTTCAGGCATCTCTATCAACAATATCACCATTGACGGACTTGGCCGCAAATGGTTTTCACTCTCAGGAGGAGGCTTGGTATGCACTTCAGCTGATGGAAAGACCATCCTTCAGGAAATAAATAGCGACAATTCCATGCTCCCGTCAGACATAGTGTATGCTTCCTGCTACAATCCTTCCAACAACTCCATGATGATAGCCACATCGGCCGGCTTGTGCGAGTATTATCTCAACGGGCAGGCGAATGAAGCAGGCTCATCATCCGTAAGGGCATATCCAAACCCTGTAAGTCCTGACTATTACGGATGGGTCACTATCGATGGCCTGGAAGAAGACTGCCTGGTGAAGATAGCCGATTCCGGAGGCAACATAGTGCGCGAACTCGGACCGGCATCAGCCGGAAGAGTGCAATGGGACGTATGCGGGAAGGATCTCAACCGGGTTCCGAGCGGCGTCTACTTCGTGCTTGCATCCGCCGGAGCGGGTGGAGGCTCCTACAGCGAAGCTACCAAAATCCTTGTCATCAACCGATAACTTCCGAAAACAACCATCCAAAACTTATTTTTGAGCTTATGGGAAAGAATAAACTGCAGAAATTTTCCGATATGGAGACCTTCGGGTGCGTACTCCAATATCCTCGGCACATACTGATAGAAACGGGATTCCCCTACAAGGGAAAATGGAACGAAGGATTTTTCTCCCGCTCCAACCCCATCACTCTGGAGCTTGGCTGCGGCAAAGGGGAATATACCGTAGGATTAGCGGAAGCAAATCCTGAGAGGAATTACATCGGTGTCGACATTAAGGGGGCACGGATGTGGAAAGGAGCCAAGAGTGTCGAGGAAAAAGGGATGGACAATGCAGCTTTCCTTCGCACGGAAATAGAGCAGATCACGGAGTTTTTCGCTCCAGGGGAAGTGGATGAGATATGGATCACTTTTCCGGACCCTCAGATGCAGAAAGCAAGAAAACGACTCACATCCTCAAGATTTCTTAGCAACTACCGCAAGTTTCTGCGACCGGGAGGGATAGTAAACCTTAAGACTGATTCCCCTTTCCTGTATGAGTATACAAGGCGACTGGTGGAGCTGAATGGGTTTGAGGTGCTGGCAAACACCGACGACCTTTACGGAAGCGGACTTGCCGACCCCGTGACATCGATCAAGACTTTCTATGAGCAACAATGGCTTTCGAGAGGAAAGACCATCAAGCTTATATCCTTCCGCATCGGGGAAGGGGAGATTCAGGAGCCGGACTGCTCAGACATTGAGAAAGATGACTATCATAGTGAGTTTGGGAGACACACCTCTCATAATGCATAATGCATAATGCAAAATTGGTTCCGGCCAAGCTAAGCAAGCCTAAATGCATAATTTTTATCATAATATATGATTCATACCAATCATCATGATTCATAATAATAATGTAGAGTATATCAATTGTGCATTATGAATTATGAATTATGAATTAAATATAAATAGGAATGGCTATATATCCAAAATTGATACTTGACGCTTTGACCAACGTCAAATATCCCGGCAACAGCAAGAATATCGTTGAGCTCGGGATGGTGGAAGACGATATCCGCATCGACGGCAATAAAGTGTCGTTCACTCTGATTTTTGATCGTCCTACAGATCCTTTTATCAAATCCGTAGTGCGCGCTGCAGAAGCAACCCTCCCGGTGTTTGCTAACCCTGACATTGATGTCAAAGGTCGCATAGCTGTGAAATATCGCCGTGAGGAGACGCCTAAGCCACAGACACCACTCCCCGGAGTGAAGAATATCATCGGAATCAGTTCCGGAAAAGGGGGTGTAGGGAAATCCACCGTTTCCGCCAATCTTGCCATTGCACTTGCTGCGAAGGGCTACAAGGTAGGTCTCTTGGATGCCGATATTTTCGGACCATCTATGCCAAAGATGTTTGGAGTGGAAGATGAGAAACTCTTTATGACCACCCAAGAAGGCAAGGATTGGATAGATCCGATAGAGAAATACGGTGTGAAAATGCTCAGCATAGGGTTTGTAGTAGATAAGGATAGTCCTGTGCTATGGCGTGGAGGGATGGCCTCTAATGCCTTGAAGCAGCTCATCACCGAAGCATGGTGGGGCGATCTCGACTACTTCCTGATCGACATGCCCCCCGGCACGAGCGACATTCATCTCACATTGGTGCAGACACTTCCTATCACAGGGGTCATCGTAGTCAGCACGCCACAGGAAGTGGCACTTGCCGACGCAAGGAAAGGAATCGGTATGTTCCGCAGCGATAAGATCAATGTGCCAATCCTCGGGCTCGTAGAGAATATGGCATGGTTCACTCCCGCGCCGCATCCGGAGGAGAAATACTATATCTTTGGCAATGGGGGTGCAGCAAGCCTTGCTGAGGCGATGAACGTGCCTCTATTGGCACAGATTCCGCTTGTGGCTGACATCTGTGAGATGGCAGACAATGGGCATCCGACAGCCACGGAATGTACCGGTGGCGATATATCGGAGAATCCTGAGGCAAAAGCTTTTGCTGACCTTGCAGAGAGAGTCGTAGAGGAATGCGAGCGTCGCAATCGGGAACTGCCGGCTACTCGGGTGGTAGAGACAAAATAAAAATTATCATTTGTAATTAATCATTTATCATTAAAATAAAGTGTCAACAGCACAAGCAGAAACTACTCGCAAGGTGACTACAAGCCGCCTTACGGAAATGAAACATCGGGGCTTGTAACGAGAGCGCTATGAAGTTTTACGAAAAATGCGGTTTGCAGGTTCA
>CAYNPB010000082.1:0-11312 GCA_964399005.1 uncultured Sangeribacter sp. | reverse complement strand
TTTTTATTTGCAAATTCCCAATATTTTTTATACCTTTGAAAATTCTTTCATAACTAACCTATATTTAGACATCAATGACCAAAAGTTTTTTTAAAGCCGCCTTCATGGGGGTGATGATTCTCATGATTCCCTCCTTTGCGAAAGCCCAGGCCAAATATGATTTCTCCAAGCTAAAAATGGAGAATCTCGCCCGTGGCGTTGTCGCTGTAAGAGAATCACCCGACAAAGTCAACATCTCCTGGCGCTACCTCCCTCAAGATCCCGAATCCCAAACTTTCAACATTTACAGAGATGGGAAAAAAATCAACAAGACTCCAATCTCTCAATCCACTTTTTATACCGATAATTATACCGGGAATGCCGCTGCCACATATGAGGTGCGCCCCGCTAAAGGGAAAGTCTCCGGCTTCTATACCCTCCCTGCTGACGCACCGCTCGGCTATATCGATATTCCCATCGACACCCCCGAACTTGGGGTAGACGTATGGGGAAAGGAATATTTCTATAATGCCAACGATGCTTCTGTCGGCGATGTAGATGGAGATGGCGAATATGAGATAATTCTGAAATGGGACCCGACTAACTCTCACGACAATGCACATGATGGCTTCACCGGCCCTACCTATCTCGATTGCTATAAGCTCGACGGCACCAAACTGTGGCGAATCGACCTGGGTCGCAATATTCGTTCCGGAGCCCACTACATCCAATTCATGGTGTATGACCTTGACGGTGATGGATGTGCGGAAGTAGTTTGCAAGACTTCCGACGGCACTATGGATGGCACCCGCCGTATGATCGGCGATCATCGTGCCGATTGGCGAAACATGAAGGGGCGAGTCATTGCAGGTCCGGAATACCTCACTGTCTTCAATGGAAAGACCGGACAAGCTATGAGCACCATTGATTTTCAACCCGCACGCGGACAAATCAAAGATTGGGGCGACGGATATGCCAACCGCAGTGAACGCTATTTAGGGGCTATCGCTTACCTCGACGGCATTCATCCCTCTGTCATAATGTGTCGTGGTTATTATGCCAAGACTGCCCTGGCTGCCTACGACTGGGATGGTAAGGAATTGAAACTCCGCTGGCTTTTTGATTCTTCCACACCCGGCAATGAAGAGTTCGGTGGGCAAGGCAACCACAACCTCCGTGTTGCTGACGTGGATGGCGACGGTTGCGACGAGATCATCTACGGCCAGATGACTGTCGATAATGACGGTTCCGGTCTCTATTCCACCGGTATGTATCATGGCGATGCCATTCATCTCCTCTCCGATATTAATAATGAGAAATATTACGTTTGGGGATGCCATGAAAACAGGAAAGATGGCACTTCACTGCGCGATGCCGCTACCGGCGAGGTGATTCTTCGATATCCCAGCAATAAGGATATCGGTCGCTGCATGGCCGGCGACATCGACCCCACTCATCCGGGTGTGGAACTCTGGTCGCCAAGCAGTGGAGGTCTACGCTCTTTCACTGGGGAAGTTATTACTCCGCAAAATGAATTCATGGGTGAGACTCACGCGAGGATTCCCGTAAATTTCTGTGTTCTGTGGGACGGCGACTTGCTGACTGAACTCCTCGATGGCAACAAGAAGAGTCTCTCTATAAGCAAATATAATTGGGAGACTGGAGAAGTCGACCTGCTGAAGCATTTGGATGGTTCCGCATCCAACAATGGCACCAAAGCTAATCCTTGCCTACAAGCCGACATTCTCGGCGACTGGCGCGAAGAAGTGATAGCAAGAACTCCAGACAATAAGCATCTGCGCATTTACGTGACTGACTATCCTACCGAATATCGCTTTCACACTTTCATGCATGATCCGGCCTACCGCGTCAGCGTAGCGAATCAGAACGTTGCTTATAATCAGCCTGCAGAGCCGGGATTCTACTTCGGCCCCGACCTGAAAGGACGCAAATTCCGCGGCACCCTGATAAAATAACATCATCAGGTCGGAGACCTGAGATTGTGATAAAACCCCAGACTTCAGTCTGGGGGCATGTGAAAAAAAATTAGCCTCGGAGAGGCGATTTGTGATATCCATCGTAAATTATATTAAATCATGAAAAGTAAATATTTATTTCTTTTGTCTCTTTCCGTTCTCGCTGCCTGCTCCCCAAAAGAAAAAGCGACAGCCGATCAAGAGATCAACGACTCCACTACCCCACTTCATCTCCTCCAGCCCGATTACAAAACTCCCTACGGTCAGTTAAACCCCGACTCTGTCAAGGCTGACATCGACCGAGTCTTCGCCTACATCGATGAAGCCACTCCGGCAAAGATGACGGATGGCAAGGTCAATCAAGGCACATATCGCCTTACGAGCTATGAGTGGGCTGTGATGTATGACGCGCTTCTTGACGCTGCTAAAATCACAGGAGATACGAAATACTCCGACTACGTCAGCAATCGTATCCGCTTTCTTGCCGAGGAAGCCGACAAGGCTAACGATGCTTCTGAAGATGGACAACTCCGACAGGTGAAAGATCCTCGCACTCTTGATGATGCCGGGGCTATGGCGGGAGCCTGGATGCGCGCGGCTATGGCAGACTCCACCCTTAAGATTTCTCCATATATCGAGCAGTATTGGCAAGTTGTGGAGCAGAGCCCGGTACATCTCGCCGACGGCACCATCGCCCGCAACCGTCCTCACTACAACGCGATTTGGCTCGACGATATGTTTATGGCCCTCCCCTCTATGGCTGTCAGAAGCCAATATAAAGATCATCCTGAGCAACTCGATGAAGCTGCCCGCATAGCTTCCGGATTCTTCAAGCGTATGTGGATTCCGGAGAAAAATATCTTCCGCCACGGCTATTTGGAAGATGCTTCTCACCAGCCTTCGATGGCCTGGGGCCGAGCAAACGGATGGGCTATTCTGACTCTTTGCCAACTTCTTGACTATCTTCCTGAGAATCATCCTAAGCGCGCTGAGATTCTCGACATTTATCGTAAGCACGCCGCTGGACTCGCTGAGCTTCAAGGCATCGACGGGTTCTGGCATCAGCTCCTTGATCGCCCTGAGACGTATGAGGAAACTTCTGCAACTGCAATTTTCGCTTATGCTCTCGCTCATGGTGTCAATGAAGGTTGGCTTGAAGCCACCACTTATGGACCCGTGGCTCAATTGGCCTGGGAAGCCGTATCCACCAAGATTAATCCGAAAGGGGAGGTGGAAGGCGTCTGCGTTGGCACCGGCATGGGATTCGATCCCGCCTACTACGCATATCGCCCCGTCAGTGTGAAGGCTGCCCATGGCTATGGTCCGACTATTTGGGCCGGTGCCGAAGTCTACCGTATGCTCAAGGATAACCATCCATATGTCAATGACAGTGCCGTTCATTACTACGACGTTGACCCGGAAGCAACTATGCCTCTTTTCAGCCTCGATAAAGACGGCAAAGCTATCGAAATACGCCATTAATCATCCCAAAAATCATGAATAAATTCCTTCTTTCAGCGACTCTCGCTGCTTTCTCTTTGTCGGCCTTTGCACAGACCGATGCCTATATCAAGCTCCGCGATGAGAAAAAGACTCATCCGCGCATTGAAAGCATCACTTTTCCCGGAGATGCCAACACCCGATACATGTATGATGCTATCTACGGACACGGTGCTGTTATCGAAAATCCTTGGGTTGCCTACCGGGTCTATATGGACAATCGCCAGAGTCTTGACCTTTACGTAAAGCAGAATCCTCAGCTCGAACTGGATGTGACTGGCTTCTACACCACTCCCGACCAACTAAAGGAAGGCTACGGGATAGATGTCCTTTGGGCAGGGAAGTCAATTGCCGCAGGTTCTTTCCGCGGATTGCAGAATGGAGAGCCTGTGACGATCGATTCCGTAGCTTCTCGCACTCAAAAGGTGCTCGACGATCACACTATTCAGGTAATTGATAAGGATTGGATCTATAACGGCCATCCTATTAAGATGACACAGACCTATTCTGTCCTTCCCAATAGCCGCGACCTATTCGTGGAAGTAAAGCTTGACGGCTATCTCCCCGAAGAAATATTCTGTACCGGTATTCAGAAACTCGAGTCAGACAATCAGGGATTCATCAATGCTGATGGTAGGGCTGCTTCATGGGGCAGCAATATCCCTGATAAAGGGCACCCTGACATTGTGGAGCAAGTGGGCCTCGGAATTATCGTTGACCCCGCCAACGTGGTCTCGACTGAAGAATCAGACCTCAATTATCTTGTCAAGGTTCGTCCTGACAGCGACGGTATCATCCGCTACAGAGTAATAGCTTGCGGCGACCGCGAGAAAAATGGGTTCAACAACTATAAAGATTGGTCGAAATACATCAAATCCCTCAAATACCTCAATTAAATTAATATTTGTGATCAATCATTCTAATTATGAAAAAGTTAAAATACATAGTCTGTTTGTCTTTGGGTGCTCTCGGTTTCTCTTTGGGTGCATCCGCGCAAGAGACCATAAATTTCAATTTCGACTGGAAGTTTTTCCCGGGAAGCAATCCCGGGGCTGAAGCTGTCGCGATCGATGACTCAGGGTGGCAGACGGTCAATCTTCCCCATGATTTCCAGATCAGCCAGCCTTGGGTAGCTCCCGAAGAGGGGGACACCGGCGATAAGTCAAACCTTATGGCCAATATCGCGAGCAAACTTAGCTCCCGTGGTTTCAAGGAGATGGGTGAAGGATGGTATCGCAAGACTTTCACTCCTGATCCGGAATGGAAAGGGAAGCGTGTGCTATTGGATTTTGAAGGCATCATGCTTGTTGGTGATGTCTACCTTAATGGTGAAAGAATCGGTGGCACTGACTATGGCTATCTCGGTTTCGAATCTGATGTTTCTAAAAAATTGAAATATGGTGAGCCAAACGTTATTGCCGTGAAGGCTGACACGGGCAAACCTGAAAACTCCCGTTGGTACACCGGCGGAGGACTCTATCGCGACGTTAATATCAAGGTAGGAGATCCTAAACAATACTTCACCAGAAATTCACTTTACATCACCACTCCGGTCGCCAAGGAAGACAAAGCGACAATCCTTGTTGGTGGCGAACTTGCTAATTTCATCAAGACTGACAGTATCGCTGTAGGTATAGAAATTCTCGACAAAGCCGGCAACACCGTCTATTCAAAGACTCAGAAACATTGGCGCCATCCTCGTCAGCACGTACGCGAGTTTCCGCTTGATAGCATTACTCTTGAGAATGTCACCCTCTGGGATACCGAAAATCCTTATCTCTATACTCTCAAGGCCACTCTTTACCGGCCCGACGGATCCATCGCTGACACTGCTACCGAGCGCTTTGGTATACGTGAGGTAGAATTCTCTCCGGAATTCGGCATGAAGCTCAACGGGAAAAAGGTCCTTCTCAAGGGTATAGCCAATCATCACACTTTAGGAGCTCTCGGGGCTGCGGCTTATCCCGCAGCTATGGAAAAGCGTATCAAGATGCTGAAGGATTTCGGCTTCAATCATATTCGCTCTTCCCACAATCCTTATAGTGAGTCTTTCCTCGACCTTTGCGACGAATATGGAATCCTTGTTGTGGATGAACTCTACGACAAATGGACTCAGCAGTATTCCGGCGGACGCACTCCCTGGGAGACCCGCTGGCAGCACGACGTTCCGGAATGGATTAAGCGTGACCGTAATCATCCGAGCGTAGTGTTCTGGAGCCTTGGCAATGAGCTTCAGCTTATCACAGACCTCCCTTTCAACGACTGGGGTGTCACTCCATATAAGCTGCAGAAGCAACTCCTTCAGAGATACGACAGCACCAGACTCGTTACTGTGGCGATGCATCCTCGTGGCCGAAATGAGCATACTGATTCTCTCCCTGCTCCCCTCGTTGAGCATACTGACATAGCTGCCTACAACTATCGCTACATGTACTTCCCGGGCGACTCAAAACGCTATCCCTGGATGATGTTCTATCAAAGTGAAGCCAACACAAGCAATATGGGGCCAAATTTCTTCGAGATGGATCTCGACAAAGTGATAGGTCTCGCCTATTGGGGCATGATCGATTATCTGGGCGAGTCGCAAGGCTGGCCTGAAAAGGGATGGACTCAAGGTGTATTCGATATTTCTCTCGAGCCCAAACCTATGGCCTATTTCTTGAAGTCATTCTTCAAGCCGGAGGAGCCTCTCGTTTTCATTGCTCCTTTCGAGACTTCGGAGACCACCCAATGGAATGGTGTGACTATGGGTGGCCGGAAATTTACCGACAGTTGGAACTTCAACCCCGGTTCGGAAGTAAAACTCTACACTTACACCAATGCTGATGAAGTGGAGTTGAAGGTCAATGGCAAAAGTCTTGGCAAAAAAAGCAATGACATAGGGAATCCCAAATCACGCAACCGCATCTTGTGGGAAAAGGTTCCATATGCCAAAGGTAAAGTGGAAGCCATTGCCTATAAAGATGGGAAGGTTGTTGCCCGCCATTCTCTCTCCACTCATGGAGAAGCAAAGAAACTGCTCGCCACTCCCGACAATAGCGATTGGAAAGCCGACGGAGTTGATCTCCAGCACATTCGTATCGCGGCAGTCGACGGAAAAGGACTCACAGACAAGAATGCCAATCAGCTACTGACTTTTGAAGTCTCCGGACCAGCTGAGATAGCCGGAGTCATCAATGGCAACCTTAGCAGCGACGAATTGATGACAGGAAATACACGAAGCCTACACAACGGCACCGCTACGGTAATCCTAAGGAGCAAACGAGATGCCGGACCGGTAACTCTCACAGTCAAGTCCGACAATCTCCCCACACAAAAACTAAATCTCCGCACTGTAGCCCCCTGACCCCCTGATCCTCATTAGTACAATCAGCCCCCTACTCCCCAAAAAGGATTAGGGGGCTTTAACATAAGCACATTGAGTAGTAAGCGCACTCCGTGCGCGCCATTAAGAGCTCCCATCATCCATCATTCATCCTGAAACCTGAAACCCCAATTTAATATTTCTGAAATAAAACTTTAATATATATCTATTGCGTCAATAAGCAAAAGTAAGTAAATTTGCTTTCCCAAAAACTGACCATACAGATGAAGAAAGACGCAATATTATTTCTCTTTTTGATATTCGCAGGTGTATTATCAGCGGCAGCTGATGTAAAGCCTGGAAGGCAATCTCTTATTGACCAATATTCAAAGCAACTTAAGACGACCACCTCAGCTCGTGATAGCCTGAGAATTATGTTTTATATTTTCGATCTCTCAGATCGAAACACTCAGAAATTATTAGCTTGGGATATTTATTACACTGCCGGAAGAGCCGACAATGTCAATGTCCAATTGGATATGCTTAGAAACCTGGCTAATTTCTATGCATACGACGATGAGAAAATTGAAGAAATTCTAAAGCTTACGGATCAGATTCCTAACGATATTTCTCGTGCAGCAACACGAACATATGTCATCAATCAGCATATAAGTCGCAAAAGCAGACGTCCAAATGACACTGAGCTGCAAAGAATGCTCCTCGATAGCATCACCAAGTCGCACAATCTTGAAGGAAAAGACATTTACGACAAGCTTTCGCTTCTTTATCAGATTATTCAATATCTTGGTGTAGATGCTGACGGCGTCCTTTTCAAAGAATGTCTTGACACATACGGCCAACTCATTGAGGAGCTTCCACAGAGCGACTATCCCCTCAAGAATCAGTATTATACTACAGCGGCCATGATACATTCAAGAATGAATGGAAATCCCGAAAAGGCAATCCAATATGACACAAAGCTCCTGGAGATCATTGATCAGCTGCAGCAGATGTACATTAAGAAGAATCGGAAATTCCGAAACTACGACGCAAATAAATTCATAAGCTACCGCCGTATGTTGGGCAACTATCGTGCCCTAACCGATGATGAAATCCAGACTATCCACGACAGCATTCAAGCCCTCTATGACAGGAACGCTGATGTTAAGCAAACAATGGATAGGGAAGGTCAGGCTTTCGCTTTCTATTACATGGCTACCAAAGACTACAAACGTGCCATTCCTGCCATAACTGGTCTTCTGAAAAATCCTGAGCTTTCTGTCTATCAGCGACAGAAGTATTATGGTATGCTCATCGAAGCTGCAAAAGCTATTGATGATAAACAGACTTATGTCCGCGCGATGGAGCAATTTATACAGTTTTCTGCTGATATCGACAGTCTCAGAAGGCTCACGATGCAGCGTGAGATAATGCTTCGCGACAGCATCATCAATGCCCCGTTGCTCTATAAAGAATCTGCTCATGCTCCCAAGCATCTGACCAACCGCGAGCATAAAAAAATAGAGCAGACACTTATTATAATAGCATCTGCCCTGGCCGTACTTCTTATTATTTATATCATTCTTTTCGTTCGTCTACGAAGCCGTAAATCAAGATAAAAAGCAATCGAAGCGAAATAATAAGAGGCTGTCTAACAATAGAAGTTAGGCAGCCTCTTATTATTTGTCCTGACGCCTGACGCCTGATGCCTGACGCTTGACGCCTGACGCCTCAATTATTCTTTATCCACTCACAAAGCCATTTTCCTACGGCCTGCGTGCCATAGTCAGATTTTCCGCCTTCTCCAAGATCGGGAGTGACTACCTCTTTCTTTATAGATGCATCAACAGCCTCTCTGACTGTCTTGCCCTCTTCTGCCAATCCGAAATGCTCAAACAGCATGGCTACTGAGAGCACTTGCGCAAGAGGATTGGCGATATCCAGTCCCTTAGCCTGAGGCCATGATCCATGAATCGGTTCAAACACCGGAGTGCTCTCCCCAATTGATGATGATGGAAGAAGACCCATTGAGCCGCTTACTACGCTTGCTTCATCAGTAAGGATGTCGCCGAAGGTGTTCTCTGTCACGATCACATCGAAAAATCTTGGATCTTGGATTAGCTTCATGGAGGCGTTATCTACAAACATATAGTCGGTAGCTACATCAGGCCACTGAGATTCCATCTCCTGTGCCACCTTGCGCCAGAGTCGGCTTGATGCCAACACATTTGCCTTATCCACTACAGTAAGATGCTTTTTGCGACGAGAAGCGAGTTCATAACCTACTTTCAAGATTCTTTCTATCTCCGGGCGAGTATAGAGGTTAGTGTCATAAGCCTTATCGTCAGACTCATATTTCTCCCCGAAATACATTCCGCCCGTCAATTCTCGTACGCACACAAAGTCGGCTCCTTCCACAATCTCTTTCTTCAACGGAGACTTATCTTCAAGCCCGGGGAAAGTCTGTATCGGACGGATATTGGCGAAGAGTCCGAGCTGCTTGCGCATTGCGAGCAAGCCCTGTTCCGGACGTACCTTTGCCTCCGGATTATTATCATATTCAGGGTCTCCTACCGCAGAGAATAGCACTGCATCTGAGTCCTTGCAAAGTTTCAGAGTCTCCTCCGGAAATGGATTTCCGGTTGCTCTAATGGCAGCGGCCCCTGCAAGGCCCTCTGCAAATTCAAAATCATGGCCAAATTTTTCTGCCACAGCTTTCATCACTTCCACGCCTACACGCGAAATTTCCGGCCCGATTCCATCTCCGGGCAAAACTGCAATCTTAAGCTTCATCTTTTATATCTAATCTTTGAATTTCTCTAAATATATCTCAATCCTTATTTCCACCCCCTCTTTAAGTAGCAAGCACGCTCCGCGTGCGCCATTAAGCGTCGCGAAACCTGACACCTCAATCAGCTATCGGCGCCGCTGCCTTATTCACAGCATCGAGGAATGCCTCTGCCGATGCTGCAATGATATCGCTGTTGGCGGCAAATCCATTGTGGCTTACACCGTCGCAATCCACTGTCATATGCACCTTGCCCACATCGTTGCTTCCCTTGTCGAATGCCTGGATAAGGAAATCCTTTATCAGCATCTGGCGATTGATAATCTTCTTTATGGCTCTGATCGCAGCATCCACTGGGCCATTACCTGTAGCGCATGCTTCGAATTTCTCTCCGGCGATATCAAGGCCGACACTGGCCACCGGACGCATTCCTACGCCACTTGACACCTGCAGATAGTCGAGCTTGATGCGATTGCGCTCAGTGCGATGCTTGCCTGCGAGCATCAAAACATCCTCGTCGGTCACTTCGCGCTTCTTATCGGCGAGCTTAAGGAAGTTTTCATAGCACTTGTCGAGTGCTTCTTTCTCCATATGCACGCCAAGTGTCTCAAGACGATGCTTAAGGGCTGCGCGTCCGCTGCGTGCGGTTAGCACGATTGCATTCTCATCGATGCCAACATCCTTCGGGTCGATGATCTCATAGCTCTCGCGGTTTTTCAACACTCCATCCTGATGGATGCCGGAAGAGTGCGCAAACGCATTTCGTCCTACGATTGCCTTGTTAGGCTGCACCGGCATATTCATCATGCTCGATACCATTCGGCTCACGGAAGCAATCTTCTGGGTGTTGATATTCGTATCGAGATTCAGCTCTGAATGAGACTTGCATATCATCACTACCTCTTCAAGAGATGTATTGCCGGCTCTTTCTCCAATACCGTTGATAGTCACTTCTGCCTGTCGCGCTCCATTGATAAGGCCAGAAATAGTGTTTGCTGTAGCCATTCCGAGGTCGTTGTGGCAGTGAGTGGCGATAGTGACATTATGGATGCCATCCACATGCTCCATCAGATATTTGATTTTCTCGCCAAACTCACTTGGGAGGCAATAGCCTGTGGTGTCAGGAATATTGATCACTGTAGCTCCGGCTTTGATGACAGCCTCTACTACACGTGCAAGGTACTCATTGTCGGTGCGACCGGCATCCTCAGCGTAAAACTGCACATCCTCCACATATTTCTTGGCATATTTCACGCATGCTATGGCACGCTCAAGAATTTCCTCGGGAGTTGAGTTAAACTTATATTTGATGTGATAAGGTGAGGTGCCGATTCCGGTATGTATTCGCGGACGCTTCGCAAAGCGTAGAGCTTCGGCTGCAATCTTGATGTCTGACTCCACTGCGCGTGTCAGTGCGCAGATGGTGGGCCATGTCACCGCCTTTGAAATTTCAACAACAGAAGTGAAATCGCCCGGGCTTGACACAGGAAATCCGGCCTCGATGATATCGACACCTAATCCTTCAAGCTTCTTGGCCACTTCCACTTTCTCTTGAGTATTGAGCCGGCATCCCGGCACTTGCTCGCCATCTCTCAGCGTAGTATCAAATATATATACTCTGTCGCTCATAATCCTGTAGAATTGTAGAATCTATGTTTTGTTATTTAGAATCCACAAAATTAATAAATTTTAGCTTCATACCCAAACTTAATCCACAAAACAACCCATATTTTTGTTATTTCCTCCATTTTTTGCTAATTTTGTA
>CAYNPB010000081.1:0-11459 GCA_964399005.1 uncultured Sangeribacter sp. | reverse complement strand
CTTGTAACGCCGATGGTACTGCGAAAGCGGGAGAGTAGGTAATCGCCGCCTTAACTCCCCTCTCCAAAAAGAGGAGGATCACAAGGACTCACAGCAATGTGGGTCCTTTTTTTGCATAAGGGCTATAGGCCCCATGTAGCTAATAGGTTCTTTTTGTCATACTCGGAAAAATTGACCAATTTAGATACGATTATTCCTTGTAGTTACGTTTATACATAGTATGACGAGATATAGATTTCTTCTTTTGATTATTCTTATTCTGCATGTCGCTATTTGTCATGCAGATAATGTCCGTATCTCCGGCAAGGTAATCGATGGTGAAGATAAGCCAATAGAATTTGGTACAGTCCAGATAAAAGGTACGGCTATAGGGACTAATACAGATCTGGAAGGTAAATATTCTCTTTCAGTTGCAGAAAGAGATACCATTACGATCGTATTCAGTTGTATAGGTTTTAAGACTGTTGAGCGCAATCTTATAGATGCAAAAGGAGACGTAACTCTCAACGTTCGGCTTTATACCGACACTAAACTTCTGGAAGAAGTGCAAGTAGATGGCTTCAGGAGCAATATTAATGGTATGCAGACTTTTGATGCTGAATCTTTCAAACTCTCTCCTGATGTAAGCGGTGGAAGTGTGGAAGCAGTTATCGCAACAATGCCTGGAGTAAATGCCAATAACGAAATGTCTTCCCAATACTCTGTAAGAGGAGGCACTTTCGATGAAAACTCTGTCTATATTAACGGAACGGAAATATATCGTCCTCAGTTGATGAAAAGCGGACAACAGGAGGGTCTTTCCATTATCAACCCTGAAATGGTTGGTAATCTAAAGTTCTCTTCCGGTGGTTTCCCGGCCAGATATGCCGACAAGATGTCTTCTGTTCTTGATATCGCTTATCGTGATCCTGAGTCTTTTGAGCTTAAAGTATCAGGTAGCCTAATGGGTGCATCATTAGCAATTGGCCAGAATTCCGGTAAGTTCTCCATGCTTCATGGATTAAGATTTAAGAAGAATAATTCTTTGCTCAGTAGCCTTGAGACAAGAGGAGAGTATGATCCTAACTTTTTTGACTATCAGACAAACATGACTTATAAAGCGTCTGATAAGTTTAGCGTCAATCTCCTCGGTAATATATCTATTAATAATTATAATTTCACACCAACAGACCGAGAGACAACTTTCGGTACTTCTGAAAATGCCAAATCTTTTAAGGTGTATTTTGATGGAGAGGAAAGAGACAAGTTTCAGACTTATCTCGGCTCTTTAAATCTTACATACAAGAAAAATAGAGCCACAGCCTTTACACTCGGTTTGTCAGGCTTCCTGACTGATGAACTCGTCAGTTACGACATTTCCGGTGAGTATTGGCTTGATCAAGCCGGCACCGGTGGTGACGGTGGAGTCGGTGGAGAACTCGGTGTGGGCAAATATATGGAACACGCCCGCAATCGTCTTAGAGCTTCAGTGATTCAACTTATGTTGCGTGGCAATACCCGCATCAAAAGCAACAACATCACATATGGCATCACATATCAGCATGAATCATTCCGCGACCGTTCGAAAGAGTGGGAATGGCGCGATTCAGCAGGTTACTCACTACCTACGCAACCTGAAGGTGTACATCTGATCTATAATCTATCTTCTCGTCAGGATATGAATGCCAACAGATTTGCTGCTTTTGCTGAAGATGCCCTTTATTTTGAGACATCAAAAGCATATATTACACTCAATGCAGGATTGCGTATGTCGTTCTGGGATTTCAACAAAGAATTTCTTGTTTCCCCAAGAGCCAATATCAGCATATCTCCTATCAATAATAATCAACTGACCTTCAGGGCTGCAGTTGGCTTATATTATCAGTCTCCATTTTATAAAGAGTATAGGGCAACGGTGACCGACGAACTTGGCAATGGTTTTATTCAACTAAATAAAGACATAAAATCGCCTCAAAGTCTACAATTTATAGTTGGAGCCGATTATACCTTCAGAGCGATGAACCGCCCATTCAAACTCACAGGCGAGGCATATTTCAAAGCTCTTTCGCGACTCATTTCTTATGAATACGACAATCTTAAGATAGATTATACAGGCGTCAACGATTCCAAAGGTCACATAATGGGTCTCGACATGAAACTTTTCGGACAATTTGTGGAAGGTTCGGATTCCTGGATATCCTTCTCTCTTATGAATACGGAGCAAACTCTCAATGGAGTGAAGACTCCTCTCCCGAGCGACCAAAGATATTCTTTAGGCCTATTCTTTACCGATTACTTCCCCAAATTCCCCAAATTAAAGTTTTCTCTTCGAGGTATTTTCTCCGACGGTCTTACTATGACAGCTCCTCACGTGTCGCGATCAGAAAGCTATTTCCGTGCTCCTGCCTATAAGCGTGTCGATATTGGATTCTCATATCGTCTGGTAGGGGGAGAACAAGAAGGGGTACGACCTTATAATTTCTGGAGGCATTTTAAAGACATTTCCGTTGCTCTTGACGTGTTCAACCTTTTTGATATCTCAAATGTAAGCGGCTATTATTGGGTGACTGATGTCAATGGAATCAAATATGCTGTCCCGAACTATCTGACAAGAAGGCAAATTAATGTCAGACTTTCATTTGAACTTTAATAATCACCCATAGAAGTTGTTTAAACTTATTTACGAATTCAAAAATCTACAAATAAAACAAAAAATATCATTCTTTTTATTAATCTTCCGCCATCTTTTCGGCATCTTTTTCCTCTCTCATCCGTCACGATGCCCGCATCGCTCCTACTTCGAGAGAAAAAACCTGCTCGAAAATATGACGAAATATTAATAAAAAAATAAGTTTAAACAACTTCATAATTAGAATATTATGACTGAAAATTTATCGACAGAGTTTCACCGGACATATGATATCTCTGATATTTCCAGATTCTTTAATCGGAAGTCAGTAAATTCAAATCCGGAAAATTATGCGGTGTACTATGAAGTTGACAATGCACTTAACCGAACTAATTCGCCGATAAGAGTTCTGGGACTTACTATTGCCCTTTGTATCGAGGGAGAGGGTGAAGTTGGAATAGGGGTGAAGAAGTATAAATTTAGCAAGAATTGCCTTATGCTTCTTAATCCAAATCAATATGTCCATTCCTTAAGTTCAAGCCAACCGGTTAAGATAATGGCTCTTGGTTGTAATCTTGAAATGATTGAGTCGATTATGCCAAAAATTTCCGGATTGCTTCCACTTATTATTCATAATCCTATAGAATCGGTAAGTCTGCTATCAGACAGTCATTCTCTTGATATTCAAGAATACATGCGTCTCATTGGAGAAAAGCTGAAGGCTAAGGATTCTCCGCTTAAAAGAACAAAAGTCAGCAATCTGATACAGGCGTTGCTATGCGAGATAATTGAAAAGCATTATGCTTCTAAAGAGGGGGTAGAAAAACCACAAACGAGAAAGGAGGAGATTCTTTCAAAATTTATCCTTGAAGTGCTTCAGAATTTCAGAACCGAAAGAAGCGTCTCATTTTACGCAGATAAACTGTGTGTGACTCCAAAGCATCTTTCCGCCGTAGCCAAGGATATCACGGGCCATACAGCCAGCGAATTGATCGACCACTATGTGATAATGGAGGCAAAAATCATGCTTGCCGAAACTGCTCTGACGATTCAGGAGATTTCCAACAAACTTAATTTTGCAAATCAATCTTTTTTTGGAAAATACTTCAAGCACCTCACCGGATATTCCCCATCATCTTTCAGAAAGATGGCTTCCGCTCAATCCTGATGATAATATAACTCATTATTTTGTTATATTAATGATGCATTATCAATTAAGCATCATGAATTATGAATTAAATTAAAGATATGGCACAGAAACCAAGCATTCCAAAAGGGACACGCGACTTTTCTCCAGTGGAAATGGCTCGCAGAAATTATATATTCGACACTATCCGTGAGGCTTTCCGCCTTTTCGGATATCGCCAGATCGAGACTCCGGCCATGGAAAATCTATCTACTCTAATGGGAAAATACGGAGAAGAAGGGGATAAGCTTCTGTTCAAAATCCTTAACTCAGGCGATTTCTTGAAAGATGTAAACCCTGTCGATCTTGAAAATCGCAACCTTCCACGCCTTACGAATGAGTTATGCGAAAAAGGTCTGCGTTATGATCTAACCGTTCCATTTGCTCGTTTTGTAGTGCAACACCGCAACGAAATTCAAATGCCTTTCAAGCGTTTTCAGATTCAGCCGGTTTGGCGAGCTGACCGCCCGCAGAAGGGTCGTTATCGTGAATTTTATCAGTGTGATGCTGACGTCGTAGGTTCGGATTCCCTTTCAAATGAAATAGAACTCCTTTCACTCATCGACCATGTGATGGGCAAGTTGGGAATACGCACATGCATTCACGTCAATAATCGTAAGATTCTTACCGGTATTGCAGAAACTATTGGAGAGGCTGACAAAATAGTAGATATCACAGTCGCAATCGATAAGATTGACAAGATTGGCATTGAAAATGTCAATGCAGAGCTACGTGAAAAAGGGCTGAGCGAAGATGCAATCTCTGCCTTACGCCCGCTTCTTGAGTTGGATGGCACTAACGCAGAAAAACTCGACAAATTAGCTTCTATTCTTTCGGGAAGTGAAATAGGAATGAAAGGAGTGGAAGAAATGAAGGAAGTGCTTGAAGGCTTCGAGAATCTTGGACACTCCTGTGACATACAGCTTGACGTATCTCTTGCCCGTGGACTTAATTATTACACCGGAACAATCATAGAAGTGAAAGCTCTCGATGTAGAAATTGGCTCTATAACCGGTGGTGGAAGATACGACAACCTGACCGGTGTATTCGGTGTCTCAGGTCTTTCCGGTGTGGGGATATCGTTTGGAGCTGACCGCATTTACGATGTCCTGAATGCGCTTGACCTCTATCCGAAGGAAATATCCGGCAGTGTTAAGGCTCTTTTCATTAATTTTGGTAAGGCTGAAGCCGATGCTTCCATGAGATGTGTGAAAGCTCTCCGCGATGCCGGTATCTCATCAGAGCTTTATCCAGACAGTGCAAAAATGAAGAAGCAGATGCAATATGCTAATTCTGAGGGTGTGAAATATGTTGTTATGATCGGTGACTCAGAGCTGGCTGAAGGAACTGCTACCGTTAAGAATATGGCTGATGGCTCGCAGATCACTGTAGCGCAGTCAAAACTCCCCGAGGTAATATGCTAAAATTTGATTCTTTTCTTCTTGGGCAACCTTGTTGCCCGGAAGAAACGTCTACTGACAGATATTATTTCAATCTGACCAACAGACTCATTGAAATTGCTGGTGAAAATGAGAAAATATCTTCATTACACTCGGCTCTTATAGAGCGGGCAGCACTGTGTGTGATAGGATATTTTCAAGACATGATAGCCGATGCCGGACTATGGCATGGTTTCACCGACGAATGCCGTAGGCTCTATCATACTCCTGTTCCGTTTTTCTCCGTATCCGACGATTATATCGACTATGAGCTTAATCGTGAGGATGTGGGATTCGTCGTGTGGTATGCTGTTGCTATGTATTCCGATGATCGTTGCATATATCCATTTGACGAAAGGATTGTAACGTTGGCAGATGCATGGTTTGCAGAACTGGAGAGAGTGTATGAAGAGTCTCCGGTGCCAGAGGGGTATCATCTTGCTCATGAGCTCGACGTATATGCTGAAGAAGACCAAGAAATGATACTTAAACTTGGCAGCTGGCTTTACCTTCACAGTTGGTTGCTTCGTCCAGCTTTTGCTCTGACAGCCAATCAAATCATTTCGGAAATGATGGCTTCAGGAAAGGGGAGTGAGGAGATAGCCTCAGCAATTCAGGAGGCGGTGAAGTCAGAACCAACCGGACCTTTAGCTCTATATATAGGTGAATGGGTACACCTGACGATCAATCATAAGCTAAGTTCACGCAGAGAAAAGAAAGAGGAAAAACTCACCCATCCTGCTTTTCAGCGTCTTACGAAAGCCACCGGGGGAGAGCCTGTAAAGTTTATTGAAGGCTATGATGCATTCAATGAATTCCTTATCAATGAGCTGGGTTGGAAAGCAGGGGAAGAGCATCTCTCTCAACTTAAGGATTGTCCAAACTTCGTGTTGATGGCTAATCCTCATAAAGGTCTGCTTGTAGCCCCAGGCATATGCAAATGTATCAAAGCACCATCCAATCACATGTATGATGCTGAATACGCATCCACTCATGCTATTGATCTTCTGACTCAAAGAGGGGAGTGTCCTCACGATTTGCTTGCCTACATTTATGATAAAGGCTGGCTGCCTGACGCTAAGTTTCCAAATAGCAATGACAATGAGTTGGTAGCTCAGTTCCACGATTTCATAGCTCGCTGTTATCTTCAGCTTTATTATCGTGGAGACTGAACAAGACCCTGATATTGAAACATATATCCCCTGTCCTTTATCATAAGAACAGGGGATTATATTATTATAGTTTCCCAAATAATGATTTTAGTCGAAGAGAAATGACTCCAAAAACGGCTTCTCCGAAAATGCTTGTGTTCATCTTTGACGTTCCAAGCTGGCGGTTGACAAATATAATAGGGATTTCCACTACTTTAAACTTCTTCTTCCAAGCCTTGAATTTCATCTCAATCTGGAATGCATAGCCTTTGAATTCAATTTTATCGAGATCCAAGGCTTCGAGAACTCTTCTTCTATAGCATACATATCCTGCTGTAGAATCTCGAAGAGGCATTCTTGTGATAAATCTTACATATGCTGAGGCAAAATACGACATCAGCACTCTGCCCATAGGCCAGTTTACCACGTTTACTCCTGTAATGTAGCGAGATCCTACACATACATCGGCTTCACGGTCCTTGCATTCATGGTAGAGCCGAGTCAAATCATCAGGATTATGAGAAAAGTCAGCATCCATTTCTATGATATACTGATAGTCTCTTGCAAGTGCCCATTTAAATCCATGGATATATGCGGTTCCAAGCCCAAGTTTCCCGGAACGACATTCGAGGTTGATTCTACCGGGATATTCTTTCATGGCTTCCTTGACTGCGTCAGCAGTGCCGTCTGGTGAACCATCGTCTATTACGAGAACATCGAAACCGTCAGGAAGCTTCATTACTGTGCGAAGCATCAAGCTGATGTTTTCTATCTCGTTATATGTGGGTATGATGACAAGTACGTCGCTCATTTTTTGTCGATTTTTGGATATTTGGTATTAGCGTTTCTGTGCTTTTCCCCTTGCAAAATTACCAAAAAATATCCATTCTGCAAAATTCAAAGCGCGATATTATATTTCTTTAGGATTTCTACAGGATGATATGATTGCTTTGCGCGGCGCAGTCCCTCATCTCCTGAATCGTCTTCACGGTTGATATATACAATCTCCGGGTGTCTTGCAGTCATAAGAGCAGCATACTCCTTGTTGATTTTCTCATAGCTGCCTTCAAAAGCGCGTGAGGCCTTTTCTACATGTACGAATAGCGTGTCGTTTTTTACATCTCCTATTGTGAAGGCCGCTACATTATCTCCTACCATCAGAATTGCACCTTCCAGTCGAATATCACCCTCTTTGATCAGTTCGAGCAATTTTCGGGTCATGCGTCTTTCCTCCACAGCCATTTCCACATCATCCCCCTCTTCATCTACAATTTCCATGAAGTCGATTGCCTTGTCAATATTGGAAGCATCCAAGGGTTCAAGATGACTATCGGGATAAAGCGAATCAAATTTATTGACATGATTTCTTTTCTTTCCCATCTTTTTGCCTGAGAGTGTGGAGAGCATCTGCGCATCGTAAAGGTAATCTCCCCAATCTTCCAAGGGATTTATGGATGAGATTCCGGCTTCTTCCAGTTCTTCAAGAGCGTATTCCGGCACAGCAGATAAAACTGGTGATATCCCGTGGCAATTGCAATAAGAACGTATCTTTTCAAGGCTTTCCTTCAAAGGAAGTTTTCCAATTGGAAGTGAAAAAGCAGGGGTATCAGTGTCATTTTCCACTACACCCTTTATATAGAGAGTGTCGTCGGCAATGGCATATTCATATTTGAAGTAGTCGACCCACATCAATATGCCTGCATATGAGAAGTCGGTAGTCCTTCCGTTTTCCATCTGTAGATATTGGAAGATAGTCTCCATATCTGCGTGTGTAATCGGTTGGAATTTGAGTGCCGTGCTTTCTTCTGCATCACTTGCTTGGTGACGCATTCGATTTGCTTCAGCTTGGCGGAGAGCCTGAATAAATCCGGTATAATCGGTATAAGTTTTTACTGCGGTGTTCATAGTAAGATAAATTAAGTCAAGATTATTTATACTTAATTAACGCTCCTCGGCTCATTCGGTTTGATACGTCACATTTTTTTTGTAATTTTGCAATAAGAATTGATTGAAACATCGTGTTGAAAGAAACATTATGAATGTATTGAAATTCGGAGGCACATCGGTAGGAACTGTAGAAAGCCTTGTGAATGTTAAGAATATAGTGGAGGCTTTGCCATCCGACACAATAGTTGTGGTGTCAGCCCTCGGTGGTCTGACAGATAAACTCATATCAACAGCGCGTTTGGCTGCTGATGGTGGAGATTGGCGTGCGGAAGCGGAAGCAATCGCAGACAGACACCATGTCATAATTGACAGTCTTGTCCGGGAGGATCGTAAGTCTGTCACCCTTAATGTAGTGAATGCATTGCTCGATGAACTATGTCGCACATATGAAGGTGTGTCTTTGATAGGAGACCTTCCAGTGAAGACACTCGATGTCATAGTCAGTCTTGGAGAGAGAATGTCGGCTCCAATAGTAGCCGGAATAATCAAAAATGGTAAGCTTCACAATTCTCTTGATTTCATAAAGACGGAGAAGTGGTTTGATAAGAATATTGCGGATTCTACTCTGACGCGAGAACTGATCATCAAAGAATTTTCTTCTCTTGAAGATGGTCCGCATGTCACCGGTGGCTTTATTTCTCAGGATAGGGACGCAGGTGAGATAACAAATTTAGGTCGTGGAGGAAGCGATTATACAGCAGCATTGATAGCCGCAGCGCTTGATGCTGATATGCTTGATATTTGGACGGATGTCGACGGTTTTATGACTGCCGATCCGAGAATCATTAAAGATGCACGAGTCCTTCCGGAGATGTCTTTTATTGAGAGTATGGAGCTCTGTTCATTCGGAGCGAAAGTGATATATCCTCCTACGATATATCCTGTGTTTCATAAGAACATTCCTATTCGTATTCTCAACACTTTCAATCCTTCTGCACCTGGCACTCTGATATCAGATGCTGCTGACTCTAAGTATTATCCTGTGAAAGGAGTGACTGCCATTCGAAATACATGTCTTGTGCGTCTGAGTGGAAATCTTACTGAAAATGTCGCACAGATAAATACTCGCGCATATAATTCACTTGCAAGAAACGGAGTAAGTGTTTTCCTACTCGCTCAGCCGGGAGAGAATCATGAATTTTCCTTTGCTATTTCTGTAGCTGACCGCCAGACTGCAACGCGAGTTTTGAACGAGGAATTTGCTCCTGAACTGATCGAGGGTGCTCTGACAAAGATATCCTTTCAAGATCAACTTTCCACAATTGCCGTAGTGGGAGAAGGGCTGAAGCTTCTTAAAGGTATCAACGGAAGGATTCTAAATACTCTTTTGCGCTCAGGTATCAAGACTGTTGCGTCTTCAGAGGGGAATTCGGATACGACGATCTCCTTTGTAGTTGAGGAAAAAGATACCGTCCAAGCAATCAAAGCTATCCATGGATTGTTTTTCTAATATATAATCTTAATAATATGATCTATGGAAATTAAAAACGCAAAATATGAGATAAGCAATGCGAGGGTCGACCAATGTCCGGCAACGCAGGTTCCTGAATATGCTTTCATCGGGCGATCTAATGTTGGGAAATCTTCTCTGATCAACATGCTTACCAATAACGGTACTCTTGCCAAGACTTCTCAAAAACCGGGAAAAACTCTATTGATAAATCATTTTAAGATTAATAATGGAGATTGGTATATTGTCGATCTTCCCGGCTATGGGTATGCGGCAAGAGGTAAAGATCAGCGTCAGGCATTTGCCAAGATGATCGAAAGATATGCTCTTGAGCGTTCTCAATTGGCTTGCTTGTTCGTACTCGTTGATGTTCGTCATGAGCCTCAGAAGATTGACTTGGAATTCTTGGATTTTTGTGGAGAAAATGGAGTCCCAATAGCCATAGTCTTCACCAAGGCTGATAAGGTCAGTCAGAAAGTTGCCGACCATAATATATCTCTCTTCAAGAAAGAACTTCTTGATAGATGGGAAGAGCTACCTCCGATATTCCTGACTTCTTCTGAAAAGAAAAAAGGAAGGGATGAAATCTTGGATTTTATAGAGCAGACTAATGCCGTATGGCATGAGCATTCAGAAGACTTTCAAGACTCTATTCCCGAATCTAAATCCTCGGATTCTCAGCCTCTTGACCCTTGACTCTTGGTTCTTGACTCTTGGTTCTTGACTCTTGACCCTTGGTTCTTGACCCTTTACCTTTGGCTCTTAACTTTTAATAATAAACCCTTAAACTAAATATATCATCATGAAAATAGCATTTGCATCAGACCATGCTGCTTATGATCTCAAGCAGATCATCAAGCCCTATGTGGAAGAAAAAGGTTATGAAACAGTCGATTTCGGTACCTTCAGCCCGGATTCATGCGACTATGCCGATTACGCACATCCTGCCGCCAAAGCAGTGGAGAATGGAGAATGTGACTTCGGAATAGCTATGTGTGGAAGTGGCAATGGTATCCAGATGACACTTAATAAGCATCAGCAGATACGCGCCGCCCTCTGTTGGCTTCCTGAGCTCGCTGCTCTTGCGCGTCAGCACAATGACGCCAATTTCCTTGTGCTTCCTGCTCGCTTTATATCAGTAGAGGATGCCAAGGAGATTGTAGACGCCTATCTTTATGCAGAGTTTGAAGGTGGTCGTCATGCTAAGCGTATTGCTAAAATTCCCGTTTGCGATGCGTGAGTTTGAGATTCAACTTCGCAATGTCATGCTCTATGCTTCTCATGGTGTAATGCCGGAAGAAGGCGTGACAGGCAATCAGTATCGCGTCAATGTGCGTCTGCGCATTGACGCTGCTAATTTCGACGTAAAGGAAGATAATATTGATTCTACTGTTTCTTATGCTGAGGTTTTTGAAATTCTTCAGATGGTGATGAGTAGACGATGCGCTCTTCTGGAGACAGTGGCAGTCAGATTTGCAGAAGAAGTGAATCAGAGATGGCCAAATGTGAAGAATGGAAGTATAGAGATTGTAAAAACGGTGCCTCCAATACCAAATATGATTGGAGAAGCCGGTGTAAAGTATGAATTTTGAAAAAAGTCAGCGACGATTTGAAAAAATATCACTGAAAATTTGCACAATTCAAAAAAAAGCAGTAATTTTGCATCGTGATTCTGAAA
>CAYNPB010000080.1:0-11539 GCA_964399005.1 uncultured Sangeribacter sp. | reverse complement strand
AAGGACCTTTTGACCAAAGCATCTTTCACGCTGCAAAGATAAAGTGAGATATTTATGAGCTTACGAAAGTTGAGTTGTTTGATTATTTCTCGTTCAATTGCAAAGATAAGTGCAGATTTGTGTGAAATTTTACATTTTTCTGCACTTGTCAGTGCAAATTTAAGAAAATATTCAGACTTTCACAAATTTTCATCTCCCCAAATTTCCCACACAGCTTAACCCATAATGACTCGCTTCAGCAATCCCTTAGCGCAGGAACTGCGCTAATTCTCTGCGCACTCCGCGCCAGCACCCCGTTCCTTGATTCTTACTCACTCCTCAGCTCGGAGAGCTGAGATTATGTCGAACCCCCAGGCTTCAGCCTGGGGTGCCAGACATAAGCTCAGTAGCCTCGGAGAGGCGATTTGTGATTATTACCTCAAAATTACTATTATTTCCATTTTTTTTATTAACTTTGCATATGAATCATAGAAGTTGTTTAAACAACTTCATAAGTGAAATAAAGAGAGGATGATATGTGCACATCTGCTGAATGCATAAGGATTATTTCCGAAAATAAAAGTATTATAGAAAAAGAAAATGGAGTGAAATCCATTACTTTGTTTGGGTCGACCGCACGTGGAGATAACCGAGCTGATAGCGATGTGGATATCTTAGTCGATATGCCTCCAAAGTTGCGGCTTATTTATGAGTTAAAATTATATCTTGAAAAGATTTTGCATACTTCCGTAGACTTAATCAGGGAGCATTCACACATGTCTCAGAATTTCCTTAATCAGATTTCTCATGATTCAATTAAAATACTCTGAACCTAATATAAGTCAAGGCATTCTTACTTTAGAATCTATTGATAAAGTCATTGATAATCTTATCAACTGGAATGATAAAGTAGTGTCGGTTGAAGATTATTATTCAACTCAGACCGGAATGCAATTGCTGGCAGCAAATTGCACACTCATTACTGCTATTGGAGAGGGAGTCAATCGAGTGAATAGAATCCTCCCTGATTTCCTTTCATATAATTTCCCGGAAATCCCATGGAAGGCAATCATAGGCATGGGAAATCATATAGCCCATGGATATTTTGAATTAGATGCAGACTTAGTTTTTGAGGCTGTAAAAGAGGAAATCCCCTATTTGAAAGAAGCTATATTGAAGTCAATTCGATTATTGAAGTAACTAAACCCAGCACATCAGGAAACTTATCTCCTATTTCCATAATAATTAGTATTAATAATTTAGTTTCGCTTGTTAAATATCTTTATTTGCAATCCCAAAGCGCAGGAACTGCGCTAATTCTCTGCGCACTCCGGGCGATGCGAAGCAGCCGTTCTGCTTTGCGAGCTTGCAATAACCGAGTAGCGAAGCTTCTTCAATAGAACCCTCTGCCGCTGCCCCCTGACATCTGACAGTTTTTTTGTCTTTTTGCTACATTTTTTTAGTGGAAGTATTGTTTATTTGCTTTTTTTGTCTTAACTTTGCAATGAAGTTGTATAAACTTATTTACGAATAAAAAAATAAATCATTAAAATAAAATATAATCATTCTTTTTATTAATCTTCCGCCATCTTTTCGGCATCTTTTTCCTCTCTCATCCGTCACGATGCCCGCATCGCTCCTACTTCGAGAGAAAAAACCTGCTCGAAAATATGACGAAATATTAATAAAAAAATAAGTTTAAACAACTTCAATGAAGAGTCTAAGATGGCCCGCTTAATTGCAAAATGGGCATTTTTCTTTGAGAACCTCCTACCATAAAACCCTAAAACCTAAAACAAGACAGAATACAATCATGGAAAAAGTCGACAACCTTGACAGAAAGATTCTCAACATCATCATGAACAACGCACGCACGCCATCAAAAGACGTTGCGATCGTATGCGGAGTTTCCCGCGCCGCAATCCACCAGCGCATCCAGCGCCTCATTGAAATGGGCGTCATCATTGGCTCCGGCTACGATGTAGACCCTAAGAAATTGGGCTATAACACTTGCACATACGTAGGTGTGAAACTTGAAAAGGGCTCAATGTATCGTGAGGTTGTTGCCAATCTCGAAAATATCCCTGAAGTTGTGGAGTGTCACTTTACCACCGGCCCTTACTCTATGCTGATGAAAGTGTTCGCACGCGACAACCAGCACCTCATGGAGCTTCTCAACGACCGTATCCAGCACATCAAGGGTGTCACTGAAACTGAGACTCTCATCTCACTCGAGCAGTCAATGAACCGACAGATCAAACTCGATACAGACGATGCAAAATAAGAAAACTACCATATTCACAATAGTGGCGGCTCTGCTTTTAGCAGTGGTCGCCTTTATGTTTTTCTTCCCCGACGCAATGGAGGGAAGAGTGCTGCAGCAGCACGACATACAGCAAGGACTCGCCAACGGCCACGAAGGACAGGTGTTTAAGGCCGAAACCGGGGAGAGCACCCGCTGGACAAATTCCCTCTTCGGAGGAATGCCGACTTTCCAAATCTCCCCTTCTTATCCGGCAAATGATTGGCTGAGCTGTATCCAGAGCGTCTATATGCTCGGGCTTCCCTCCCCTGCCAACCTGCTCTTCGGAATGATGCTCGGATTCTTCATAATGTGCCTCTGCATGAAGATGCGCTGGAGCGTCGCTCTCTTCGCCTCTTTGGCATGGGGATTTTCTACCTACTTCATCATCATCATCGGAGCCGGACACATCTGGAAATTCCTCACACTCTGCTACATACCTCCTACAATTGGTGGCCTTATACTCCTCTACAGGAGGAAATGGCTTGCCGGCGCGGCTTTGACAGCCCTTTTCTCGGCTATGCAGCTGATGAGCAACCACCCTCAGATGACCTACTATTTCCTTCTTGTGATGGTATGCATCGCCCTTGCATGGCTATGGATAGCGATTAAAGAGAAGAGCGTCGGCAAATGGGCAATCTCCACAGGAATTGCCATCGTATGCGGCCTCATCGGTGTGGCAGCAAACTCTCCAAGTCTCTACAACTCATTGGAATATAGCAAGGAGACAGTCAGAGGTCGCGCCACCGACATCACAGATCCCAACGCACCGGTAGCAGTCGGGATGGATAAGAAAGCCATCACAGCCTGGAGCTATGGCATCGACGAGACATGGAGTCTGCTGATACCCAACGTGAAGGGTGGAGCTTCCTTGAAACCTACAGCCGGACAAAACCGAATGATGAGCGTGGCAGAAACCAACATGGGTGCCGACCGCTATCTGAGTCCGGAAGAAATGCAGTTTGCAAGCCAATTCACTCAGTATTTCGGTGACCAACCTATGACGAACGGTCCGGTATACGTCGGAGCTTTCGTGCTGCTGCTCGCCATACTCGCCATGTTTGTAGTAGACGGGAAATGGGAGAATCCAATGAAATGGGCTCTTTTCGCCGCCTCAATCTTAGCTATAATGCTGAGCTGGGGACATAACTTCAACGCCCTTACCGACTTCATGATCGATCACTTCCCGGGCTACAATAAATTCCGAACGGTCAGCTCGATATTGGTGGTGGTGGAGTTCTGCATACCTCTATTGGCAGCCCTGTGCCTCAGAGAGATACTCCGCACCGAGGATTTCTTTGTAAAAAACAAGTGGACAGTAATCTGCGTCATGGGAGGTGGAGCGGCAGTCTGTCTGCTCGGCTGGATTTCACCCTCAATCTTCGGTGAACCCTACTCTGCATCTGAATTGGAGTATCTGAAAGATGCCGGGGTATTTTCCAATCCTGCATATTCGAATGTGATGCACGGGATTGCCGACGGTCGCCTGAGCCTTGTCTCTACCGACTCAATGCGCAGCCTGATTTTCATTGTGCTCGGATGTGCCCTTTTGCTGCTATGGGACAAGAAGATAATAAAGAATGGCTCAGTATTGGCTTGCAGCTTAGCTGCCCTTGTGCTTATCGACCTATATACTGTAGATAAACGCTATGTAGACTCCGACAACTTCCTGACTGCCGAAAGTGACGAAGCCGCATTCGTGCCTACGGAGGCAGACCTTGCAATCCTGCAAGACAAGAGCAACTACAGAGTGATGGACATTCCAGGGTTCTCATCAGCCCGAAGCAGCTATTTCCACAAGACAATCGGCGGCTACCACGCTGCAAAACTCACTCGCTACAACGACCTCATAGAGCATCAGATATCGAAAGGGAATCCTTTCGTGCTTAATATGCTCAATGCCAAATATTTCATTACTGGCGACGGCTATAGCGTGAATCCGGATGCTTTCGGCAATGCATGGCTCGTAGACACGCTCACCTATGTAGGAACTGCTAAGGAAGAGATGGAGGCGCTTTCCAATCTCTCACACCGCAACACTGCAGTGGCAGATAAGAAATTTGCCGACGTAATAGGCACTCCACTGCCGATTGCTGCCGGCGATACCATCTATGAGACTTCATATGCACCCAACAAACTGACGTATAAGGCTCACACGGCTAACGGAGGCGTGGCTCTCTTTTCGGAAGTTTACTTCCCATGGGGATGGAAAGCGACAGTCAACGGTAAAGAGACTCCGATAGGGCAGGCCGACTATCTGCTTCGTGCAATGCGCTTGCCGGCTGGCGACTCAGAGATAGTGATGACGTTTGAGCCTGAATCGGTGAAGAAAGCCAATGGAATTGCGATGGCTTCCGTAATCCTCATCTATCTCCTCGCTCTCGGAGCACTCGGAAACTGGATATGGCGGCTTTCTCGCAAGAGTAAAGGGTGAAGAGTCAATAACCAAGGATTAAGAGTCAAGAACCAAGGGTCAAGAACCAAGAGTCAAGGACCAAGAGTCAAGGACCAAGAGTCAAGAACCAAGAGTTAAGAACCAAGTAATCATGCATTATGACTTGCTTTAGCTTGGGCGAAGTCAATTATGCATTATGAATTATGAATTATGCATTTCTGAAAGATACTGTCAGGAGGTGGCGCCATAACAGGGGTTATGGCGTCCACTCCCCTTTGGCCTATCGGATTGTGAAAGATTGTATCCGACCCGATAAGCGATATGGATTCTATTCGGATGCATACATCGATTTCGAATATATCGAAGATCGAAAGGCATTGAAGAATGCAAGATTAGCATTGCGGCTCGTGAATTTGCTACGCCCTAAGCGGATATGGATGCCCGGAGGGGACAAGAGACTTTACACGGCTCTGAAGATGTCGTTTCCTTCCACTGCTATCGCAATGCAGAAAGAATATCCCAAGAACACCGATTTCATTATCTGCAGCTCAGGAGATTCTCGTAAGATGTGGGAGAAGATGGATGAGATGAAGGAGTGCGCGATGATAGTATTCGGGAAAGAAATTGAAAAGATAGAGGGGGCAACTTTGGCAATGACTTCCAAAAACTTCACAATATTATTGAGACGCGAAGGCATGGACTTCGTCAGCTATATGATATGACAGCCTCCACTTCTTTGCAGGATTTTGAAGATTACTTGGCTTTGGAGCGGGGAATGGCTGCAAATACTTGTGAGGCATATGTATCAGACGTGTGCCATCTTTTAGAGTATCTTGAGGGGGAGGGGCTAAATCCGACTGAAGTCACAGAGAATGATTTGCATGGGTTTCTATCTACGCTTCGCGATTTGGGGATTGGTCCGCGAAGCCAGGCGCGTATCCTTTCCGGCATCAAGAGCTATTATAAATTTCTGAAGCTCTCGAACTTAATAGAAAGCAATCCTACCGATCTTCTTGAGTCGCCTCGTCTTGGACGGCATTTGCCGGAAGTATTAAGCACAACGGAGATCGACATGATGATAGAGCAGCTTCCGGAAGACAAGGAGGAATCTCTTCGGAATCACGCCATAATCGAGACCCTTTATGGGAGCGGACTTCGTGTGTCGGAACTGACGGATGCGCGGCTGTCGCGACTTAGTTTTGACGATGGTTGCATGATAGTGGAAGGGAAAGGAAGCAAGCAGCGGATAGTGCCTGTTTCTCCTGTGGCCTTGGATCTTATAAAGGAGTATCTGCCGCAACGGTCGCGTCTGGATATCAAATCTGATTCGCAGGATATCATTTTCTTAAACCGAAGGGGGAGGAAGATGTCGAGGGTGATGGTGTTCTATATCATCCGCGACTTGGCTGCGGCTGCGGGAATCCTGAAGACGGTGTCGCCTCATACCCTGCGCCACTCCTTTGCGACTCATCTTCTCGAGGGGGGAGCGTCGCTGCGGGTGATTCAGGAATTGCTCGGACATGAATCGCTGGAGACTACAGAAATCTATGTGCATCTCGACCGCTCACGCCTGCGCAAGGAGCTCCTCACGCATCACCCACACTACCGGAATAAAAATACTTAATTTTTCATACGCGAGTGGGCGAAGGCGCCTGCTACCCAGGCGCAGATTGCCGTGATCACCGCGATCGGAGCCGCCGTAATCAACAGATCCAGCAATTCAAGTCTCACTGGATAAGCCATCGGAGCCACATCCACCCCTTGCGATGCGATAGTGATCAACCCGAATTTCTCCTGCACCAGACTCAACACCGACCCCAACACAAGTCCTATAACACCCCCAAACAGCGATACCAACACACTCTCCCATCTGAACACCCCGGCTATCTGCCCCTTCGTCATCCCTATCGCCGCCATCGTGCCCATAGAATCCTCTTTCTCAAGCACAAGCATCGAGAGAGTAGTGATGATATTGAAGGAAGCAATGATCAGAATGAAGAAAAGCAGCAAAAACGTCATCCATTTCTCTATCTGCACCATCCGATAATTCACTTCCTGCAGCATCAACCGGTTTTTAACCACATATCTGTCCCCAATCTTATCCGAAATCTCACTTCTCAGTCTGTCGGCATCCGCAGGATTCTCAATCTTAATTTCTATGGCAGTAGCCTCACTGTCGTAGAGCAGCAGATCTCTCACGAGAGAAATGTCGGTAAAAATGGAATTCTCATCATACGTGTCTTGCAGCGACTGGAACACGTCTGCCACATACAGAGAGTCCATCACGAAAGCCGCTGCCGGATTGGCAGGATTGAATCTCCCTGTCCTCTTGGGCGCAAACACTGTAAGAGGTTGCGTATAGTCAAACATCGACAGTTTGTATGCCAACCCTATAGATAGGAGTGACGCGTTCGGTATCTCTGCATCTTGAAGTGTTGTGCCTCCTGCCACTCTCAGGGAGTCTATCACCGTCACCTTCGAATATTCTTCCGGCACCACACCCTTAAGAGTCACCGGGGTCTCCCGGCCGTTGAAAAATCCGAGGGCATTGTCCGTGAGGGTAGGGGTGGAGACTGCCACCCCCGGCATCTTTCCTATTTCTGCGGCCAGTGAGTCGCCGTTAGCTATTGTCTTCCCCTCCTTCGGGGTCACCATCAGGTCGGGGGAGAGGGCATCGAGACGGTCGGTGATTACGGTTTGAAAACCATTGAACACTGATAATACGCACACCACGGCAGCAGTGGCCACAGCGACCCCTGCCACCGACACCAAAGCGATAGCATTCACAGCGCTGTGCGACTTCTTCCCAAAAAGATACCGCACCGCAATTCGAAATTCAACCCCTTTCACTTGGCGAGGAGGCGGTCGATGTTCTCGGCGTAGTCGAGTGAGTCGTCAAGATAGAAAGCCAGATCCGGACATTTCCGCAGCACTTCCTTTACTGCCTGTGCCAGCTCATACCTCACGGTCTTGCTCTGCTTCTTGATATTCTCCAATATATCAGCTGCTTTTTCCGGTGGGAAAATGCTCAGATAAGCCTTAGCCACTGATAGATCCGGCGAAACACGCACTGCGCTCACCGACACAAGCACATTTCCCATAGCAGCCGTCTGGCGACGGAAAATCTCGCTCAGTTCCTTCTGTATAAGTCTCGATATTTTAGCTTGTCTTTTACTTTCCATAATCATTTTATTTTAATGCATAATCCATTTTAATTTAATGCATAATTCATAATTCATAATGCATAATTAAATTAATGCAATATTCATATTGTTAACATCATAATAACACAAGACACCCTCCATAAGTTTTATTCATTGCGCAGCTAATTATGAATTATGCATTGTGCATTATGAATTAGGAATTGTGTATTTTCCGAAGTAAACTAATTCCGTCGCGCACCGGAAGTATCACCGTCTCGAACCCCGGCAGGGCAGCCGCCATCTCATTAAACTCCCTGACGCCACGCGTCTGCGGATCCTTATCATACGCCGGGTCGCACACATGCCCCGACCAAAGCGTATTGTCTGCAATGATCAGTCCCCCGGGCCTCAACATACGTTCTGCTTCCCGGAGATAATCCGGATATTCCCGTTTGTCGGCATCAATAAACATCATGTCGACACTCCCGTCGGCAAATTCCCGACATATCTCCAAAGCCTTCCCGATTCGCAGCTGCACCTTCTTGCCGTGCTCCGACGCATCGAGTTGTCTCTGTATGAAATCCTCCAACTCATCGTCTGCCTCTACGGTGACGAGTTTTGAGCCCTCCGCCATCCCCTCCGCGATGCAGAGGGCTGAATAACCGGTGAAAGTGCCGAGCTCAACCGCCAGCTGTGGATTGCACAACTGTGTGAGCATCTTCAGGAGGCGTCCCTGAAGATGACCGGAACACATTCGGCCGTTTGTCAGTCGGAGATACGACTCGCGGGTCAACCGATAGAGATGGTCCGGCTCCGGCGAGATATGCGATTCCACATAGGAATCAAGTGCGGATTCAATCTCGTAGGTCATGACAGGATCGATCGGATTGCGAGAAGATACCCGTTGAGGCCCAGGCCGCAGATGGTGCCTTTGGCTGCTGACACCACCACATCCGTATGTCGGAATTCCTCGCGCGCATGTATATTAGATATGTGCACGATGATCACCGGCACGGGCGACATCTCCACGGCATCATGAATGGCATAGGAATAGTGGGCATAAGCCCCGGGATTCATCACGATACCGCGGCAATCGGGGTTGAAAGCCAGTTCCTGTATCTTGCTTACGAGTTCCCCCTCCGAATTCGATTGGAAATATTCAAGTGTCTCCTTTCCCTCTGAGAGTTCAGCGACAAGACTTTCAGCCTGAGGAAGAAAATCCTCAAAAGTAGTGCTCCCATAAATTGCCGGGTCTCGCCTCCCAAGCATATTCAAATTAGGTCCATTTAAAATCGCAATCATATATTAATAATTTAAGTTTCCCTTGTCTAAGTTGCAATCCCATAGCGCAGGCACTGCGCTGATTCTCTGCGCTCTCCGGGCGATGCGAAGCAGCCCGTTCCGCTTTGCGTGCTTGCAATATCCAAGTCGCGAAGCTTCTTCAATAGAACCCTCTGCTCCTCTGCGCTCTCTGCGTGATATATTTAAGAGCTTTCGAAAGTTGGGTAATTCTCAATTCTCAATTCTCAATTCTCAATTCTCAATTATTTTAGGTATGAAGATTATCAGGCCAGCGGCAGCCGCCGCTATCGCCATCAGCAACACTCCTGCCGCTGCTACATCCTTCGCTTTCTTCACTAAAGGGTGATATCCAGGGCTCACAAGGTCTGCCAGCGCCTCCACAGCCGAATTCATCGCCTCCGCCATCAGAACACCGCCGCAGCAGAGTGCCACGACACACCATTCCATGGCCGAAATCTTCACCAATAACCCTACGATGACGACCGCCACCATGATAGCCACATGGATCCGCGAATTATGCTCATCGCGTAGCAAAGTCCTTATACCGCTGAAAGCGTAGCCAAACGACCTCACTCGCTTCTTAAAAGAAAACTTTTCCTGCTTCATCCTGCAAAATTAATCAAAATCCCCCATTCCCCCAAATCCAAGCCGATATCCTCAAAAACATCAATCGTCAAATTGAGTAGCAAGCGCACTCCGCGACGCTTAATGACGCGCACGGAGTGCGCTTACTACTCAAAGTCTTTTATATCTGCCTCCTGAAACCTGACCCCTGCCCCCTGCCTCTTTGAGTAGTAAGCGCGCTCCGCGCGCGTCCTTTAGCCTCAAAACGTAATATTGGTTTATCTTTGAGCTAAAGGATTGGTTTTGATGGGCTTCAACGCGGATTTTGCGCTTCGCTTCCTTTCCGCCGATGGGGCGGATGGATCGCGGATTTCCTTAAATTTAGCTTCTGTAGCGGCTTCGCGACTCGGGCTTGCGCTCGCGGAGCCGGGCTGAGCAGCGGCTTCGCCTGCTGGCGCGGATGGTACTCTCGATAAAATAATCCAGTATATGGTGCTCTCGATGAGGGAATATGGTATGCTCGATTGAAAAGAGATTCCTGCAGAAGCTCTCCGCGATAGCGAGCGAAGCGATGCTCAGTCCATGTCCGCGTGCGCCAGCCCGAGTCGCGAAGCCCCCGATTCTCCTGGTAGGGACGCACGGCTCGTGCGTCCGCCCAGAAGCAAAAATTAAAAAAATCCGCGAAAATCCGCTCGCCTCAGCGAGAAAAGCAAGCGAAGCGTAGCGATCCGCGTTGCCTGCCATCCATTAATATCCAATTCCTAAGATGCTTCGCGACGCTTAATGACGCGCACGGAGTGCGCTTACTACTCAAAGTCTTTTATATCTGCCATCCGACACCTGACCCCTGACACCTGACCCCTGACACCTGAAACCTGACACCTGCCTCCCGGCCACCCGTTAAAAATGATTAAGAGAGGGCGATTTTCGAGCAGACATTTGCGCAAGTCCCATTTTTTCACTAATTTTGTAGCAAATTTAGCAAGAATCCACCAAAATTCTTGTGAACATATACGAGGAAAAGATTGTTATCATTGTGACCACCTATGGTCAAAACGAAATTTTACAGGAAAAATCAACTAAAACCCAATAATATTTTTGACAATATGGCAGAGTTAGATTTGTCCCACTATGGGATCAAAGGGGTTAAGAAAATCATCCACAACCCCAGCTATGATCAGCTTTTCATTGAAGAGACCAAACCGGGTCTTGAAGGCTACGAAAAGGGTATTCCTACAAGCCTTGGCGCCATCGACGTTATGACTGGCGTTTACACCGGCCGCAGCCCTAAAGACAAATACCTCGTGAAAGATGCCACTACAGAAAATACTGTATGGTGGACTACTCCCGAGTATACCAACGACAACAAGCCAATCTCTACTGAAGTTTGGAAAGAACTCAAGAAGATCGCTCTCGACGAACTCAGCGACAAGGAACTTTATGTTGTCGATCTCTTCTGCGGCGCTAACGCAGCTACTCGTCTGAAAGTGCGCTTCATCGTAGAGGTGGCATGGCAGGCTCACTTCGTGACCAACATGTTCATCCGTCCTACTGAAGAAGAACTCAAAGACTTCGAACCTGACTTCGTTGTTTACAACGCTTCTAAGGCTAAAGTTGAAAACTACAAGGAACTCGGCATCAACTCTGAGACTTGCGTCGCTTTCAACATCACTGACAAAGAGCAGGTCATCATCAACACTTGGTATGGTGGCGAAATGAAGAAGGGTATGTTCTCTATGATGAACTACTTCAACCCTCTCCGTGGCATCGCTTCTATGCACTGCTCAGCCAACACCAATATGGAAGAGACCAGCACAGCTATCTTCTTCGGCCTTTCCGGCACTGGCAAGACTA
>CAYNPB010000079.1:0-11572 GCA_964399005.1 uncultured Sangeribacter sp. | reverse complement strand
ATCCCACTGTAATCGTATCAACAAAAGCAGACCATCCGAATCATCATTTCATGATTTCGGTAGAGGATAATGGATGTGGAATAAGTCCTGATGCCGCCGAAAGCATTTTTCTTCCATTCTTTACAACTAAAAGCGGCGGCTCCGGCATAGGTCTCAGCCTCTCCCGCCAAATCATATACATGCACGGAGGCACACTCTCATTCGACTCCAATCCGATCGGCACCACCTTCACCATTACCCTCCCTTTCATCTACCGCCTCTAATTTTCATTTAACATAAGTAGCGCCAATCAGACCCACTACCACATCGTTTGAAAGAGTCTCTAACTCTAACTCTTTGAGTTCTTTTGTGGGATCCAGGTCTATGCGGAGCAATACTCCTGCACCTCCGTCAATGCGCCGGCCATACACTCCTTCTATACCTAAGGCTTTTTCAACGTCGTCAGTGACACTTCCATCCTTGAATATCATACGATAAGGACGTGGAGTTTCAAGTCTGAACTGCTTCCCATCTACATAATAATCCTGCTCTATCGGACACCAGTTATAGGGAGCGATCAACGGTAGTATTTCTTCACTTCCATCGGTATATTTCACCGAAACTTTAGCATTCTCCATATAGCATTGCATATGGTTTGTGCTTCCTGCCATCAATAATTGAAGTCCCTTAGCTTTTCCTGTGAGTGGCATCGACAATTTGTCAGGGTAATTATCGAAAAGTGATGTATAAGCTATATTCATTCCATTTTTCACGGAAGCAAAAGGAATGCCAACAGAAGTCATCACAATTCCATCTTCTGCAACCATCCGTCTGAGTCCACTGTCATCAATATGTGCAGTGTCTTCCGGATGACACCACTCTCCTACGCCTTGCACCGGTATTTCAAGCGTCGTATAAGGGGAACGTGGCGACTCGTATCTGTTTCGAAAAATATCGGTGATATTTGCATTGTAGATTCCGGAAAGGTCAATAGTCTCGTATTTATCTGAATTATTCACTTTCAGATCAATACCCAGAGAAACTGCATTAGGTTTCGGATGAGTGAAACTCTCAGTCTCCTCCCACCATGTAAAGTCTCCCGATTTCACTTCTCTAAATCCGGTCTTCACATTTCCGGTTTCCTTTTTCTTTGCTAGGTTTGTTCCCTGCATAGGCGCTTGGGCAGCATACTGTCCCTTCCACTCTATCTCTACGGTCATTACTCCTTCCAATGGAGTTTCCACCATAAGCATAGGACGTCCGACTGCCGTATCAAGGACTTTCCAATTTTGCTTCTTTCCATTTATCTTCAGAGATTTGACCTTATTTGTCAAAGCCGGAAGAATCAATTCTGCTCTTCTGATGGAGTCAAGTCCGACATTAAGCTTATATACCTCCTTCTTACCCTCTCTCTTGAAATCTAATGAGAAATCTTGATGCTTGATCGAAGCATGATCCCACTCTGAAGGAAATCCCGGGCGAATGTTTACTGTATGATTCAATGCATCAGGAGCAAAACCGAAGAGCCCTTGCACTACTGCCCGCGACATCATTGCCGAGGGGTCGGTAAAATCTCTGTAGCATTCTCCTCTTGCCGCATCATAGAAACTCACCTGCCCGATATTGCCGGGGCTTTTTCCCATAAACATACCATCAAGCATTGAACTCTTCAGCAAATTTGCAGCCTCATTACCCCTCCCGGCTTGCCAATAGGCAAGAGCAGTATGCATCACTTCGGCAAATGCCACATTGTTGATGCTCCAAGCATATGGTAGCCAATCTGTTGTAGCAAGAGTTGCATATCCTGCCTCGAGTCCGGGTGCCTCCACCGGAATATGAGGTATATTATTGTCGATATAGCGAGTGGCACTGTAAGCCATAAAATTATCTGCCACATCACTGTCTATGGCATGATACATTGTCCAAAGTCCCGGATGATCATGGAGCCTCTTATGCCCCATGAAGTCCTTATGTTCAGCCCAAACACCTTTTTCAGGAAGCCAGAGTGTAGAGTTGAGTGCATTCAGTATTTTTTCAGCCTCTTCCTGATAAGGCTTCGGATCTTCTCCTATCTTTGCGGCTATCTCCGCAGCAATCTTATTGGCCCTGTAGTTATAGGCCGACGAGTGAGTCACGGCCCCACTGTTGTAATATAGCGCATCGCTCGCCCAAATACAGCAATAAGCATCATATAGTCCGTCATTATCAGGATCAAAATTCCTCTTCTCCCATTCAAGACTTGCCTTTAATGTAGGCCAAATCTTTCTTGCGTAGTCAAGATCTCCCGTCCATTTCAGATGCCAAAGAAGTTCATCTATATAGCAGAGATTCATGTCGTAATGGTTCATCTGATCTTTCGTGTCAGGTTTGCGACAGATATACCCGTTGCTATACATCTGAGTGCCCCATTTCTTTTCAGCTCTTGCGAGATTATGAGTCGGATCTTGCGTAGGATGTGGGATTGTCGGAGGCACGCTGTCCACTTGCGACCTTGCATATGCATCGAAATGCAATCGTGCCCTATCGTGCCATCCTAAGAAATCTCCATTATAAGCGCCACGCCAGCCGTTGAAAGCTGATCTCCAGCCGATTGCACCGTGAAGCCAAGTCTTTCCATCCCAAGCTCCATCAGCGGCATGGGTAATGACAGAACCTAACACATTGAAATAGGGGTCAGGGGTATCAATCTCAAGCACTCCTGCTAATTCGTCGCGTTGCGCCGTTGCTTTGTCAAACTCTGAAGCCAGTCGTTGTTGGTCAGCCGCAAAAAGTTTCTTATCCTCATACCCAAAGATAATTGTCTTTCTCTCTCCTCCGATCTTCATTTCAGGAGTAGACACAGCCTCACTCTCCATATCCGGAGCAAAAGCATTGGCAGGGTCGGCACCTATATCCCCGTTTCTGTTAAGTTTTACCTTCACAGTAGGCACGCAAACACCCCTGATTTCAGAATTCGAAGGCATATCCGTGGCTTCGATTTTCCAAAGTCCCCCTTCATAATGCCTCGGTGCAAGCACTACCACAGAGATATGACCGTCGCCCCAAGCAGGATCTGAAAGCTCATAGCGTCTTTCTCCTCCTCGATAATACGATCGGCAATCAGCCACTGAATCAAGACGCATTGCATGGCCATTCACCGTAACGATAAAATGGATATTGCGGTTATCTTTCCCATGGAAAGCACCGAATATGGGCATGTCGCTGGTCTCAATTCGAAAAGCGGTGTTCCCTCCATATAAAGCTCGGGTATAGAGGTTATTGCCATTTTTTCGATATATATATCCTCCTGAGGTAGGAGTATATTGCAGCACTCTTTCAGAACTTCGTGCAATGGGATTATGGTCAAACTGCCGGAAGTAAGTTTGGCCAGCCATCAACAATGGCACTCCCAAGGCAGCAACGACAATTATTTTCTTCATGATAAATCATCGGTTAGTATAGAAGTTGTTTAAACTTATTATGCAAAATTAAACATATTCCCCCAATCTACCAAATAAGCATCCGACAAAATGCCGGATGCTTATTTTACTTCCTAAACGTTTTAGACCATTTAAACTTCCTAAAACGTTTTACTCCTTCGATTTCCTTATGCTCTTATACTCTGTCGGTATCACCTGAATAAAGTCTTTCACTGCGTTATCCCAATCGTCGAGGATTCGGGCGGCAAGCGGTGAGCGAGTATGGCGGTAATGGGCGGATATTATCCTGTGCAGTTCGCGGGCATCAGAGGGTTCATCTACGAGCGAAAGCTCCACCATCTCCATATTGCAGAAATAGTCGAAAGTCTTTTCCGGATCATAGACATAGGCTACTCCTCCACTCATACCCGCTGCGAAGTTGCGACCGGTAGCTCCGAGCACTACCGTGATGCCGCCTGTCATATACTCACAGCAATGGTCACCAACACCTTCTACCACGGCGGTTGCGCCTGAATTGCGCACACAGAATCTCTCTCCGACCCTACCATTGATGTATATTTCGCCGGAAGTTGCGCCATAGAGAATTGTGTTGCCGGCTATAATGTTATTTTCCGGGGCAAACTCACTTCCTTCAGGTGGCACAATTACGATGCGTCCACCCGAGAGTCCCTTGCCCACATAGTCGTTGGCATCTCCTTCAAGTCTGAAAGTCACGCCCTTTGTCAGGAATGCACCGAAACTCTGACCTGCTGATCCTTTGAATATCACCTTAATCAGATCATGCTCAGGCAGTCCCTCGTCGCCATATTTCTTGGCTATTTCCCCCGAAAGCATTGCACCGGTCGACCGGTCGGTATTCGTCACAGGAAATTCCATCTCAACATGTGTTGCTGTCTGAATGGCAGGATAAGCCATGGCTATTATCCTATGATCAAGAACTTTCTCTATCTCATGTTTCTGTTCCGAAACGCATATCACGCTGTTGGTGGCAGCCTCTTCCGGCACATACAGCAGGCGCGACAAGTCAAGGCCTTCGGGCAATCCCTCCTTGACTTGGAGCAGATCCGGACGCCCTATGATCTCGTCGAGTCTCCGTATTCCTCTCTCAGCCATCATTTCGCGGATTCTGCGTGCAAGGAATCGGAAATATCTCACCAAGTAATCCGGAGATCCATCATATTTGGCGCGCAATTCAGGATTCTGCGTGGCTATACCTACGGGACACTTATTGGTGTGGCATCTTCTGTCCATGATGCAACCCAATACGATCATCGCTGCTGTAGAGAATCCATAGTCTTCTGCACCCAACATGGCCATAACCAGAACGTCGCGGGCTGATTTGAGCTGTCCGTCTGCTTGCAGACGCACCTGTCCTCTGAGATTGTTGATGACGAGCGTCTGCTGTGTTTCAGCAAGCCCAAGCTCCACCGGTGTTCCGGCATAGCGGATCGAAGAGGCAGGAGAAGCTCCGGTTCCGCCGTCACTGCCCGAGATAGTAATCAGATCACTCTTGGCTTTAGCAACTCCGGCTGCAATTGTTCCCACACCACTCTCTGACACGAGTTTGACTGAAATTTTTGCATGAGGATTGACATTCTTCAAATCGAATATCAGCTGCGCGAGATCTTCAATTGAGTAAATGTCATGATGCGGAGGAGGTGAGATAAGAGAGATACCCGGTATAGAGTGGCGTGTACGCGCTATCACCTTGTCTACCTTAAAGCCCGGCAACTGACCTCCTTCACCCGGTTTTGCACCTTGTGCCACTTTAATCTGTATTTCATCTGCATTTATCAGATAATTCGCAGTCACACCGAAACGTCCGGATGCCACCTGCTTGATTGCCGACCTCACTGAAGTTCCATCTTCGCGTGGCGCAAAACGTGATGAATCCTCACCACCCTCTCCGGTATTGGATTTGGCACCTATGGAGTTCATGGCAGCCGCTATCGCTTCGTGCGCTTCTATCGAAATTGCTCCGAAAGAGATTGCTCCGGTGAAGAATCTCTTCATGATGGCTTCTTCCGATTCCACTTCTTCAATAGGAACACTCTTCCCAAGTTTTCCTATTTCAAGATAATCTCTTATAAAGATTGGATCATGTCCGGCATCCACAATATTGCAAAATTCTTCAAATTTCTTGTAGCTGTCAAGTCTGGTGGCCATTCTGAGAGCTTTCACTGCTTCCGGACTCCACGCATGAATTTCTCCATCTTTCTTAAATGAATATCGTCCGGCATATGGAAGAGGTGCGCTCTCATCGAAGTCGCCGCTCCATGCCTCTTTGTGAGCGTCAAGGATGTCTTCAGTGATAGACTTTAGTCCAAGTCCGCTTATCTTAGAGGGTGTATGCCCGAAATATCTCCTGCATATCTCATCTGAAAGTCCGATGGCTTCGAAAAGTTGAGAGCCCTTATATGAAATAAGGGTAGAGATGCCCATCTTCGACATTATTTTCAGCATTCCTTTATCTACAGCCTCGATATAATGACGCTGCGCTGTGGCAAAATCAAGTTGGATTTTCTTGTTCTCCACCATCTTGTCTATCACTGCCAATGCCATATACGGATTGATTGCTGAAGCTCCATATCCCACGAGAAGTGCAAAGTGCATCACTTCTCGCGCATCACCGGTCTCTACCACAATTGCTGTTTTTGTGCGTTTGCGGGCATTGATGAGATGATGATGAAGTGCGGCGGTTGCCAATAGCGATGGGATAGGAGCCCTATCGGCAGAAATACCTCTGTCGGTCAGCACGATATAGCTGCATCCTTCATCTACGGCCTTTTCTCCTTCCTTGCACAGGCGCTCGATACCTTTCTCCAGACCCTCTGCTCCCTCCGCAACCGGGAATGTCATGTCAAGTCGGCAAGCATCAAAGCCCTTGTATCGAAGGTGGCAGAGCAAGTCCAGCTCCCTGTTGGTGATGATTGGGCGTTTTAGAAGCACCATCTTACACTGCTCCGGAGAGAAGTCAAGCATATCTTTGTCTACGGCTCCGATATAACTGTCAAGGTTCATCACGAGTTCCTCTCTCAGCGGATCGATAGGGGGATTTGTCACCTGGGCGAAATGCTGACGGAAATAGTTATAAAGAGGCTGACGTCTTTTTGAAAGCGCCGCTAATGGAGCATCATCGCCCATAGAGTGAATAGGCTCCTTTGCCTCGGTAGTCATCGGAGTGATGATCTTTTCTATCTCCTCGCTGTCATACATGAAAGTGTGCAGAAGTTTCTCAAAACCCTCCACTTTATTGTTGACTTTTCTTCCTGAAGTGATGGCATCGAGTTTCACTCGGTTGCGTGCAAGCCAATCGCGATAGGGAGCTTCATTGGCAAGACTCTCTTTTATCTCTTCGTCAAAGAGAATCCTGTGCTCCTTCATGTCTACGATCATCATCTTTCCGGGCTTCAGTCTCCCCTTCCTTTTTATTTCAGAAGGATCGAAAGCAAGGACGCCGGTCTCTGAGGCAATCACTACCGTGTCATTGTCGGTGATTAGATAGCGTCCGGGGCGCAGACCGTTACGGTCAAGCATTCCTCCGGCATAGCGTCCGTCGCAGAAAAGAAGGGTCGCAGGTCCATCCCATGCTTCCATCAAGATTGAGTGGTATTCATAGAAAGCCTTCAAGGCCGGCGAGATCGGGTTCTTGTCGTTGAAAGATTCCGGCACCAACATAGCAAGAGCGTGAGGAAGCGACATGCCAGCCATGACGAAAAATTCCAATACATTGTCAAGTGAAGCTGAGTCACTCATCCCGGGTTGGGCTATCGGAGTCATATCCTGGCCGCCAAATGCTGCGGGATGATATACACCCTCGCGGGCTTTCAGCCATAGGCGGTTGCCCTGGATTGTGTTGATTTCTCCATTATGCCCGAGCATCCTGAAGGGTTGCGCCAAGCTCCATGCCGGGAAGGTATTGGTGGAGAATCTTGAATGCACAAGTGCCATAGCCGATGTAAAGCGCGGGTTCATCAAGTCGGGATAATAATACCTGAGCTGCAGACTGGTGAGCATACCTTTATAGACAATAGTCTGAGATGATAGCGAACAGATATAAAAGTCATCTTTCCCGATGATGTCTGATTCAGCAACCTTCTTCTCCACTCGTTTCCTTAGAAGATAAAGCCGCAGCTCCATAGGGCGGTCACTCTCTTCGTCAGTTACAAATATCTGCTTCACTGCAGGTTCGGCTTTGCGCGCCACTTCTCCAAGCATTGAGTTATTGGTGGGCACATCCCTGACGGCGAGTAGTGTCATGCCGTCGGTCATCGCTTCTCTCTCTATTATATCGATGATTTCTTCCTGCGACTCTGCATCGCGGGGCATAAAGACGATGCCTGTGCCATATCTTCCTTTTTCCGGCACCGGAACACCCTGCAGAAGTATGAATTCGTGTGGTATCTGCACCATGATACCGGCTCCGTCGCCTGTCAGCGGATCAGCGCCTTCAGCTCCTCTGTGCACCATATGCTCAAGCACCTGAAGTGCCTTTTCCACAAGATGATGACTCTTCCTGCCATTTACATTGACGAGCAGTCCTACTCCACAGGCGTCATGCTCAAAACGAGGGTCATAAAGACCCCTATTATCCAGATATCTATTCATTAACTTTCTAAATATTCAAAGTTTCACAACTGATTCATCCTAATTCTCCTCTATTCCCTTAAACCATTCATCATCTGATGGGAGTTCATGAGTACCGTCAGGGTCATAGAATTCTCCATGTTGGGAAGCATCCAATCCCTCATCTTCACTTGATTTCGACACTCTCATGGGAATAATCTTATCAGTCAGCCAATATAGGGCATAACTTAATACAAACGTATAAATGAATACTCCTATTATTACCAGCACGTGATTTATGAAGAAAACCGATCGTGACACCATCTCAGGATCTTCTGCTGCAAAGAAGTCGTATGCAAAAATTCCGGTCAGCACCGTCCCGATTATTCCTCCAAGTCCATGAGTCGGGAATACGTCAAGTGCATCATCAAGCATTCTGGAATAACTCTTCAGCGATACTGCCATATTGCAGCATACAGTGATGACAAATGATATGAAAATGCTTTGGCCTACGCTAACCCAGCCGGCCATAGGTGTGATTGCCACAAGCCCTACTACGGCTCCTATGGCTGCCCCCATAGCGGATGGTTTTCTTCCTCTCACTGCATCAAGTGTGACCCAGGTCACCATTGCTGTGGCGGCGGCTGTATTTGTATTAAGAAATGCGGAAATTGCTATACCATCTGCTGCCAATGAACTTCCGCCATTGAACCCAAACCAGCCAAGCCAAAGCAAGGCAGCTCCCAACAGCACAAATGGGACATTGGCTGGTCGGTTGCTCTCCCCTCTTTTATTCTGACGTCTGCCAAGAAACATGGCACCGGCAAGTGCTGCAACACCTGACGCGGCGTGGACCACTATACCTCCGGCATAGTCATGCACATGCAGCATTCCAAAGAGTCCGTCAGGATGCCATGTGCAGTGAGCGAGCGGACAATATACGATAAGTGTCCATAGCATCATAAAAAGGAGATACCCCGTGAAATGAACTCGCTCGGCAAAGGCCCCGGTAATAAGCGATGGGGTGATTATCGCAAATTTCATCTGGAAAAGCGCAAACAGCACCAACGGGATGGTGGTGACAGCCAAGCCTATTTCTGTCGGAGCACTGTTGCCTGTAATATTGCCGACACCTACATTCCGGAACATGAAGAATTCCGCCGGATTTCCGATCACATGTCCTATGTCGCTTCCAAACGTCAGACTGAATCCAACCACAACCCATAAGACACTTACGAAACCCATCACGATAAAACTCTGAAGCATTGTGGAGATGACATTCTTTTTTCTCACCATGCCCCCATAAAAAAAGGAGAGACCCGGAGTCATCATCAGCACGAATATCGTAGCGGTGATCATCCAGGCCACATTTGCCCAAAGGGCGCCATCTCCTCCAAGAGCGAACATTTGTCCGTCATACGGATAACACAATCCTATGACACTCATTACAACTATGCCTAATAGCACGGCAAGCCAGCCTTTGCTGACAGTTCTTCCGGAAATCTTCATTTTTACCTATTTTTACCTTTCTAACAAGAAAATTTGTTAATTTTCTTTAAACTCGATGCAAAAATAGTAAAAATCTATCAATTTACCAAATTTTTCATCAATTTTTCTAATATTTTCCCAAAAATCTATCTTTCGATTCATAGAAAAGTTCGAAATACCTCTTCATATTGTCGAGTTCCCACCATTTGCACACACCTACCGGATGCTGGTCAAGATTATAGATTTTGGCATTCTCCATCGACAAAATGAATGGAGAGTGAGTAGAAATCAAGAACTGACATTTCCCATATCTTGCAAGATACGAAATAATTGATGCAAGTTTGATCTGAAATTCACACGACATACTGTTTTCCGGCTCGTCGAGAAGATACAACCCCGGAGCTTCCAAGAGTTCCGAAAGTTTCATTAAAGCTGTTTCGCCATTACTAAAACCTCTTTCCATTTTCCCAATCTTGTCAAGTAGAATCTTATTGAAAGATTTGTTGCCATGACGCATGCTGTTTCTTGCCTGCCGCATCTCCACTCCCCTCTTAAACTTATCAACATTATAACCAGTTTCAAAATTTAGATGACGAGGAAGTTCCTCAGGCTCGCGAAATTCATCCATAAGAAAATGACTTTTCTTCAATTTCTTATCATTTTCAAGTCTTTGGTCAAGCATGGAATGAAAAATATCATCGCTCGTCAAAACAGTCGTAATCTGGGAAATATCATATTTTTGTGGTTCTCGATGACCTTTGTATATGGTTTCACCAGCAAGTGTCTCAGAAGCCTTATATTGACATCTGCTGACAAACTCATCAAAATAGGGACTGGAGTTGAACATTGACTGCCTGTCGGCACAAAGTTTTTGGCTTATGACATTGATGATAGTGGATTTTCCCGAACCATTCCCACCATAAAGTATTGTCAAAGGTTCGAAATCGAGCGACCAAAGTCCCAATTCAGAAGTAAGATGAAAGGGATAAGTATTCTCATCATAGAATGATCCTTTAGGCACATCAAAATATAATGTGTCTTCCTCCAAATCAGGAAACATAAACTTCTCAAGATATATCATATTCTTCTTTTTTTCATTCTTCTTTTCTATATTTAAGGCATTGCGAAGCAGCCTCTACCCTGCTGTCACTGTCATAACTTGATAGACTATATAGGCTATATAAAACAGCACTAAGATTGCACCTTCCGGGCGTGTGATAGTTCGCTTTCCGAATTTCCAGCAGAAAAACCAGAAGAGAAGGGCAGAAATCATCATCACTACAAGATCTAAGTGTGAAACTCCTCCAAAGGGCAACGGCCTTATTGTCGCTGTCAAGCCAAGCACAAAGAAAATATTGAATATATTGCTCCCGATTACATTACCGACGGCAATACCGGAATTTCCTTTTACGGCAGCTGCTATAGATGCTGCAAGTTCCGGAAGCGAGGTGCCGGCTGCCACTATTGTCAGACCCACTACAGCCTCACTCATTCCAAGCGACAATGCTACGCCTGAGGCCCCTGCGACAAACCGGTCGCCGCCATACACCAATCCTGCCAATCCTATCACTATCAACAACACTGATTTCCAAACCGGCATTTCCTTCTTGTTGGCAGCTTTTCCGGCTGCCGGATCCGATTCTGATGCATTCTTTGCTTGCGCAAACATATAGCGAAGAAATATGGCAAAGAACAAGAGTAGTAAGATACCTGAAGTGCGAGTCACGATCCTTTCAGCTGATTCTCCTAAAATATCATCAAACCCTATGGCCAGCAATGCAAGAGATGAAACTATGACAAGCCCTATTTCATTGACCATTACCGAAGGTTGAACTTTGATGGGTTTAACAATTGCTACTACACCTATAATGATAAGTATATTGAAAATATTGCTTCCCACAACATTTCCCACCGCCATTGGTGCATTACCCTGAAGTGCGGAAACTATGCTGATGGAGAGCTCCGGGGTAGATGTGCCAAAAGCAACGACAGTCAGACCCACTACAAGGTCGCTTATACCAAATCTTCGGGCAACCGAGGCTGCCCCATCCGTAAGCCAATTGGCAGCAAAAATTATCAAAGCCACTCCAAACAGCAGCCATACCACATTCATCATTTTT
>CAYNPB010000078.1:7356-11587 GCA_964399005.1 uncultured Sangeribacter sp. | reverse complement strand
ATGAATTTTCCCTGATGAGCCGAAATCGTACAGAAAGCACATCCTCCGAAGCATCCCCTGTGCATACAGATTGAATGCCTTATCATCTCGTAAGCCGGAATTGTTTTCCCTTTATATCGTGGATGAGGCACTCTTGTATAGGGAAGGTCGAATGATGCGTCAATCTCTCCTTGACTCATTGGTGGCCACATAGGATTGAGGCGCACTATCTTGCCATCTGTCGATTGATAAAGTGTTTTTCCGTTCCACTTATTACTTTCTTCCTCGACATGTCTGAAATTTTTCGCCTGTTTCTTCTTATCTGATTTACAATCTTCGAAGCTTGCAAGCACAATAGCATCTTCAGCATTCCTTTGCAAGTCATCTTCATCCGTAAAGAAGACCGTCTGCGGAACGTCTCTGATTTCTGATATCTTTTCTCCTTTTTCGAGCCTCTCGGCAAGTTGGAGAATAGTTTTCTCCCCCATTCCATAAGAGATCATATCAGCTCCGGATTCTACAAGAATCGATGGCCGCAGTCTGTCTGCCCAATAGTCATAATGAGCTACTCTTCTTAGCGAAGCTTCAATTCCTCCTGCTATTACCGGCACATCCGGATAGAGATCCTTAAGTATCTTTGAGTATACAATGGTGGGATAGTCCGGTCTCATCCCATGTTTGCCACCGGGAGTGTACGCATCATCATGCCTGAGTCTTCGGTTGGCCGTATAATGATTCACCATGGAGTCCATAGCTCCGGCCGACACTCCAAAAAACAATCGAGGTTTACCAAGCTTCTTGAAGTCGCGAAGATCATCCCTCCAATTCGGTTGTGGAATTATCGCCACCTTATACCCGGCTTTCTGAAGAGTCCTTCCGATCACTGCAGCTCCAAACGACGGATGATCTACATAAGCATCCCCACTGAAAATGATGACGTCGGCTTGATCCCAACCGAGCATCTTCATTTCATCGAGCGAAGTAGGTAGAAAATCAGTTTTCTTATGCATGGCCATCCGATTCTTTAGCAGTTGCAAGATCTTTAAGTGCAAGAAGTTCGTCACGCAGGCGGGCTGCCTCCATGAAGTCCATCGCCTTAGCGGCTTTGTTCATGTCTGACTGTACTTTTGCAATGCGCGCCTTAAGATCCGAGAGACTCATATACTCTACCACCGGGTCTGCTACCAACGCATTCTCCTGATGCTCTTCTTCCACATATGCGCGAGGCTCCGGCTTTGGAATAGCTACAGCCTTCTTTTTGCTCCCCGGCTTAGATACACTTGGTTTCGCCAACGTTTGATCAGCGGTGTCTCCCGATGTTCCCTTATAAAGATCAATGAGATCAGTATTGGTTTTCTTGACGATAGGAGTAGGAGTGATGCCATGCTGCTCATTATAAAGCATCTGTTTTGCTCTTCGTCTTTCAGTCTCGTCAATCGTCTTTTGCATGGAATCCGTTATCTTGTCGGCATACATGATTACCATGCCGTTGACATTACGTGCGGCTCGGCCGGCAGTCTGTGTAAGCGAACGATGATTGCGCAGGAATCCCTCCTTGTCTGCATCCAGAATTGCAACAAGCGATACTTCCGGCAAGTCAAGTCCCTCTCTGAGCAGATTGACTCCGATAAGGACATCATAGGTCCCCTCTCTAAGATCATTTAGTATCCTGATTCTGTCGAGAGTATCTACATCGGAATGGATATAGGCACTTCTCACACCAAAACTCTGCAGGTGCGCATCCAATTCTTCTGCCATTCGCTTGGTCAGAGTAGTAACAAGTGTTCTTTCCCCTCGTTCTATCCTCAGCTGAATCTCTTCAAGAAGGTCATCAATCTGATTCATTGAAGGTCGCACTTCAATCTCCGGATCAAGCAGACCGGTAGGCCGGATAATTTGCTCGGTGACGATGCCCTCCGATTTTTGCAATTCATAATCGCCGGGAGTCGCACTGACATAAATCGTCTGAGGAGTGAGACGTTCGAATTCATCAAATTTTAGGGGTCTGTTGTCAATGGCTGCGGGCAACCGGAAACCATATTCCACAAGATTAAGCTTTCTTGCAAGGTCGCCTGAATACATCCCCCTGAGCTGCGGCAGCGTGACATGACTTTCGTCTATGATAGTTAGGAAATCCTTGGGAAAATAGTCAAGAAGGCAGAAGGGACGCATTCCAGGTTCGCGACCGTCGAAATATCTCGAATAGTTCTCTATTCCCGAGCAGTGTCCGAGTTCCTTGATCATTTCAAGGTCATAGTTGACTCTTTCCGTAAGTCTCAGCGCTTCAAGAAATCTTCCTTCACTTCTGAAAAACTCAGCCTGAGTTCCTAAGTCAATGGCTATCTGGCTAACTGCATTATTTGTTCGTTCCTTGCTTGCGACGAAGATATTTGCAGGATAAATATTGAAACCATCAAGTTCGCTAAGAATGATTCCGGTCTGTGGATCCACTGTCTGAATCTTCTCTATCTCGTCTCCCCAGAACATTACCCGAAGCTGAATGTCTTCAAAAGAGAGTTTGATATCTACAGTGTCTCCCTTCACTCTGAATTCTCCACTGCCAAGATCAGTCTCCGTTCTGCTATAGAGCGAATCTACAAGCTGACGAAGAAAGGCATTGCGCGATATTCTTTGTCCGAGCTCAATCCTTACTACACTCTTAGAGAAATCTTCCGGATTCCCCATACCATAGATACAGCTGACTGACGACACTACAACTACATCACGTCGTCCGCTGAGCAGGGCTGCCACCGTAGAAAGACGCAGTTTCTCAATCTGATCATTGATCATCAGATCTTTTTCTATGTATTTGTCACTTGATGGGATATAAGCCTCCGGCTGGTAATAATCGTAATAGCTGACGAAATATTGCACGGAATTGTCAGGAAAGAAATTTTTCATCTCTCCGTAAAGCTGGGCAGCCAACGTCTTGTTGTGACTTAGAATTAGGGTAGGGCGCTTCACCTGCTGAATCACATTCGCCATGGTGAACGTCTTTCCGCTTCCTGTCACTCCAAGAAGCGTCTGAGACGGATGCCCATCAAGCACACCTTCCGAAAGTTCCGATATCGCCTCCGGCTGATCGCCTGTGGGCTTATATTTAGATGTAATCTGAAAATCCATATTTCTGTTCTGCTTAGGCACAATAGTATAAGTGCCTTTCACAATACAAAAATAATGAATTTAAACGAAAAAACAAAATCCCAACGCAAAAAAAAGCCCAAGAACTTGACTCAAATAAGAGTGAATCAAAGTGTATATCCTAATGAAAGCGTTGGCAGCAGAATAAGCCCATCTATTGGAGAACATTTTATGTCTCCGATCATGAATGTAATGCCGGCACGTAGAAAAAATCCACTCTTTCTCTGTAGGCGGTAACCAATGGAAAGGGTTCCGAAGATATTGAGTTTGACACTCTCTTTCACCCTGTCATTTTCCAGAACCCATACATTATATTTTGCCTCACTTCGGTTTAGAATGCAAGGTGTGCCTCCAACTCCAAGTTCAAACTTACTCGCTCTCTTTCCCAAAATCGCATTGACTTCCAATGGAATCGTGACTCCCGTAAAATCAACATCTGTATATGTCCCATCATAAGCACCCCACCAACCTCCATTATCAACCGAACCATTGGTGAAAGCCAATCCTGAACTGAATCCGAACACCGTTGTGGAGGTAAATCTTTGATCATAGCCGATTCCGATTCCCAAATTACGTCCACCAAATTCCACAAAAAGATTCCGGCTGATCAAACTATGAGTATCATTACAGACACACTCAGAGGATGAAGAACGTGTATATGAAAATTCTTTATTTCCTTTAGCTGAAACGCAATGGATCGTCAAGATTAGAGCAACGGCTGTGAATAGACTTCTAAACATATTGATAAAATAAATTAAAGTATTTTACTCATTAGGCTATCAGTTTTGGATCATTTCAATAAGAGATTCATGTCTCTGAAAAAATCCTCTTCTGATTCAATGACGAAATAATTTCAAAAAAGTCCTATTCATTCACCCAATTTTTTCTCTCTGATCACTACAAGAATCAGTAAAATTTCTAATCCCTGTTATTTAGCTAAAGCATTTTCTACGGATTTCCATATTTCTTCCCCTCGTATGTTTCTTTTGAGTATTCTTCCATCCGGTCCAATCAACATGATGCAAGGAATAAAATCAAATCCAAATTTTTTATCTGCAACCCTTTCGGAATCTATAAGTTGTTGCCAGGGATATTTTAACGTTTTGAGAGC
>CAYNPB010000078.1:0-7256 GCA_964399005.1 uncultured Sangeribacter sp. | reverse complement strand
GATTCTGCTGCTATGATCTTTTCCGCAGATTTTACCAAAACTGGATATTTAGCCAAGTCTGTAGGTAACTTTTGATAGATATCCAGCCATATATTAGGGTCAAGGCTTCTGGAAATTAAGCTGAGAAGATATGCACCAAGTGGATTACTGATATTCTCCAACACTTGATTTTTGACATATTCTATTTTTTCGTTTCCTTGCAGATTATTACTATTCTTCCATATAGCTTCTTTTCTGTCGTTTAGCTCTCCTCCTGATAAGTACACTCCGTAATTTTCATAGTCTTCTTTAAAGCGTATTCTCACGGTATCATTACCCTCTCCTAAAAAAATAGGAATATTATTACTTCTCACCCCATGCTCAATATCAAAAGAATAAGTAAAACTACACCGTTCCGTTTTATCAATAGTTCCATGCAATATCGCGTGGGTGCCCTCAGGCTGAATAGAGTCAAGAGTTGTATTATCAAGATCTGAGACTATAGTTAGAGGAAATTTCTTTACCGCTTCAGGAATATCAGAAACTTCCACAACAAATGAATGAGCTGTCAAATTGACAGCTAAAATCAAAACAATAAAGAAAATCCTTTTCATAAGTTAGTTTAATGCTTGCGGCAGATTTGTCAATAGTCAATTATTACTCTAAAATCCTAATTCTTCAATCAAAAACTGAATTATTTACATTTCGACATTGTTGCCGAAGGGGAAGAGGGCAAGTCGCATCAGTTTGAAGTGCTGTTTGCCAAAAGGGATTCCGATGATTGTTATGCAGAATAATATTCCCCACATAAGATGAGTCAACGCAATAGGGATTCCTCCCACTATCCACCATATCACATTCATTATTCCCGCCAGACATCCTGATGGCCATGATCCATCTACAATTTTTGTTCCAAATGGCCACAATGCCACTTGAGCAAGCTTCAATGTCTGCAACCCAAATGGTATACCAATAATTGTAAGCATCATTGCAATGCTCGAAATCAAATACTCCAGGGCAATCATCACACCCCCAAACACAAACCAGATTATATTCAGAAATATGTTCATATTATTGTCTTTATATTGTTTATAACACGATTTTCCCCTAAAAAGTCGAATAAAAATCTGATTATTCATGAATTTTTGAAAAAATATTTCAATCTTCTTGCCATTGTCATAATCTTTTATTAATTTCACACCTTAAAATATCGACAAGTTTGCAGATGTATCCTATTATTCACTGATATGGATTCAAGGCAAGCGAGAATAAATAGGTAAAAAATGAAAAAGATTATCGATGTCATAGAAAGCAGAAAGAATCCCTTCCTTTCGCTTGAGATTCTACCCCCTTTAAAAGGGAACAGCATATTTAAGGTATTCGATATTATAGAAAAACTGAAGAAATTTGATCCTCAGTTTGTCAACATCACTTCTCACCATAGCGAATACGTCTATAAGCCTCTTCCTAATGGCACCCACCGCCGTGTAAGTGTTGTGAAGCGTCCGGGCACAGTTGCTATCGCAGCAGCTATTCAAAACAGATACGGACTAATCCCCGTCCCTCATATCATTTGCCGTGGATTCACAAAAGAAGAAACTGAATATGCACTTCTCGATCTGAATTTTCTGGGCATCAACAATCTTATGCTCCTCCGAGGTGACGACAAGCGCGAGTTTATATCGGATTCCGACAAGGATAACTATCACGGGCATGCCACTGATCTCCAGAATCAGATCAATCTTTTCAATAAAGGAATAGGTCTCGACGACATGGAAATCCAAGGCATCGAGACTCCATTTTCATATGGTATGGCTTGCTATCCTGAAAAACATGAGGAAGCACCCAATATCGAATCAGATATCCACTATCTGAAGATGAAAGTGGATAACGGTGCCGACTATCTCATAACTCAGATGTTCTATGACAACGATAAATATTTCAGCTTTGTAGATCGTTGTCGCGCTGAGGGCATAAATGTGCCTATAATCCCCGGTATCAAGCCAATCTATCGCAAACAACAGTTGACTGTACTTCCTAAAGTATTCCGGACTGACATCCCCGAGTCTCTCGCATCTCAGATCCGTGATGCCGAAAGCGACAAAGATGTCAAGGAAATTGGTATCGATTGGTGCATAAAGCAGTGTGAAGAACTTATTGAGCGTGGAGTTCCCGGAATTCATTTTTATACTATGGGTATCAGTGATGGGGTAGCCCGTATTGCTGAAAAGATTTTCTGAAGATGAATAAAATAGAAAAATTTACCGAATTATTAAAGTCTCATGTGCTGGTGCTCGATGGAGCGATGGGCACAATGATTCAAAAATATAAACTGACAGACTCTGATTTCCGTGGCGATCGATTCGCCGGACATAGTGATGCCTTGCTCGGTTGCAACGACATCTTGTCTCTGACTAAGCCTGAAATAATAAAGGAAATTCATAAGGAATATCTTGATGCAGGTGCTGATATAATCAGTACAGATACTTTCAATGCTAATGCAATATCGCTTGCCGACTACAACCTGAATAAAGTCGAGGGTCTTGTCAAGGAAATTAATCGTGCCGGTGCTTCGTTAGCTCGTCAAGCAGCAGTAGAGGCTCCTTTGCGAGCCTGGGGTGGACATGCTCTCGTAGCCGGTTCTATAGGGCCTACCAACAAGTCCGCAACAATGAGCCCGGATGTCGCAGATCCTGCCGAACGAAATATAACTTACGACCAACTATTCGATGCCTATATCGAACAGATTTCCGGTCTCATTGAAGGTGGAGTCGACATTATTCTTTTTGAGACAGTATTTGACACTCTTAATCTGAAAGCAGGTCTTGATGCCGCTCACCATGTAATGGAAATTGCCGGAGTAAACTTGCCGATTATGATTTCCGCTACTGTCTCGGATAAAAGCGGAAGGACTCTAAGCGGACAGACTCTGAAGGCCTTTGCCACTTCGGTTGAAGAATACCCCTGCGTTGTCAGTCTCGGACTTAATTGCAGTTTCGGACCTAAAGACATCATCCCATCTCTGAGGGAACTTTCAAAATCTACTTGCCATTATATTTCCACTCATCCTAATGCCGGACTCCCCGATGCTTTAGGGCAATATGACGTGACCCCTGTTACTTTCGTATCTGAAATAGCTCCCCTCTTCAGCGAAAGTCTTGTCAATATTATAGGTGGTTGCTGTGGTACGACCCCCAATCACATAGCAGAACTTCGTAAGGAAGCTGATAATGCCATTCCATATAAGCCTAATCTCATGGAAAATGCTCTCCGAATTTCGGGACTCGAAAGGGTAGAGGTCCGACCGGAGAATAATTTCCTTGTGGTTGGCGAACGTTGCAATGTAGCCGGTTCTCGCAAATTCCTCCGTTTGATAAAGGAGAAAAACTATGACGAGGCATTAAGTATAGCTGTCAAGCAAGTGGAAGACGGAGCGATGGTGTTAGACATCAATATGGATGATCCCCTTCTTGATGCACCTGCTGAAATGACCCATTTCCTTCGTCTTTATGCTTCCGAACCGGAGGTCGCTAAAGTTCCTGTCATGGTGGATTCCTCTGATTGGAATGTCGTTGAGTCTGCCCTAAAGAATCTTCAGGGGAAATCTATCGTAAACTCTATTTCTCTTAAGGAAGGTGAGGAAGTTTTCATCCGAAAGGCAAAGCGAATCCGAAGTCTGGGGGCAGCCGTTATCGTGATGGCTTTTGATGAGAAAGGTCAGGCAGATACTTATGAGCGAAAAATTGAAGTCTGCCGTCGTGCTTATGATATCCTAACTAAAGTATGTGGCTACAATGGCGACGACATTATTTTCGATGTCAATGTGATGGCGGTTGCCACGGGTCTTGAAGAGCATTCCCGTTATGGCATCGACTTTATTGAGGCTGTAAGATGGGTCAAGCAAAATCTTCCCGGAGCCCGCACAAGCGGTGGAATCAGCAACCTTTCTTTTGCATTTAGAGGCAGAAACGCATTGCGTGAAGCTATGCACACCGTATTCCTTTACCATGCAATCTCAGCCGGACTTGATATGGCTATAATGAATCCGGCTTCCGCATTGACATATGATGAAATCGACCCAAAGTTGCGTTCTTTAATTGAAGACGTAGTGCTCGCCCGCCGTCCGGAGGCCTCCGATCTGCTCGCTGAATACGCTACACAAGAAGTAGCTACCAAAGGCTCAGCTGAGGCTTCCTCTCAGAGAGATATGAGTGTCCCGGTGGCTAAGCGCCTTGAAGATATGATCATTGCCGGGCGTTCCGAACATCTTTTCGATGACTTGGATGAGATTTCTAAGTCTATGAAAGCTGTTGAAATCGTTGAGGGACCTCTGATGGATGGCATGAAGCGAGTGGGAATTCTGTTTGGAGAAGGGAAAATGTTCCTTCCTCAGGTGGTGAAGACTGCAAGGGTAATGAAAATGGCGGTTGATCATCTTGAGCCGCTTTTGCTCGCCGATGCATCCAAATCTGATGGTAAAAAAGCAGGAAAAGTACTTTTGGCTACTGTCAAAGGGGATGTGCACGACATAGGCAAGAATATTGTTTCAATTGTGCTTGCTTGCAACAACTTCGATGTTATCGATCTCGGGGTTATGGTGCCTGCTGAAGAAATCGTGAAGGTGGCTCTGGAAGAAAACCCTAATATTATTTGTCTCTCAGGTCTGATCACACCCTCACTGGCAGAAATGGCCGCTACTGCAGCTGCTTTGAAAGAGGCCGGGATAGATGTGCCACTATTGGTGGGAGGAGCGACAACGTCTGCTTTGCACACGGCCCTAAAACTTGCGCCTGCCTATGGCGGTCCTGTAGTCCATATGAGAGACGCCTCTCAAAATCCGATCGTGGCTGCTTCTCTGCTCAATCCTTCGGAGAGAGAGCAATATATCGAGTCGCTTTCTAAAGAGCAATCTGTGTTGCGACAGTCATATGAATCTCGAAATGGAGAGCTAATATCAATCGAAGAAGCACGCACTAAGGCTCAACGCACCAATCATGCCAATTCTACCTTTTACCCTGCTTGCAAGGTTGGAGATTTGATTGCAAGATCCATATCTATTGAAGAGATCATTCATTTTATCAATTGGAAGATGTTTCTTCATGCATGGGGTGTTCATGACAAGGGTTGCACATGTGGATGCGATAAAGGAGAGGAAGCATCGAAACTTCTTCATGATGCCAAATGCATTCTTCAGGAATTAGCCGATAGCGGACATTATGATGGATTTGGACTTCTTAGGATAGTGGAAGCTAAGTCGGATGGCGACGACCTGATCGTAGACGGTGTCCGCATCCCGGCATTGCGCCAGCAGTCTTCCGATTCCGGCTTTAAAAGTATCGTGGATTATGTCGATTCCGAACACGACTATGTCGGTATCTTCATGGTCGGAGCCGGACGCTTCATCGATGAAGAGAGAAAGCGTTACGAAAATGAAGGTGATTCATACAAAGCTCTTTTGATTCAGTCTCTTGCCGACAGGCTGGCAGAAGCATCTTCAGAATATTTCCATTATCTGACGAGAAAAGAATATTGGGGATACGCTGCTGATGAAGAAATGGAAATAGATCGCATTTTGAAAGGAGATTATAGAGGTATTCGTCCTGCAATGGGCTACCCGATGCTTCCGGACCAATTGCTAAATCATGACATCTACACTCTTCTTCAGCCGGAGAGCGGCAAACGAGTTGAGATTACGGAAAATGGAGCTATGTCACCGACTTCTACCGTGAGCGGTCTTTACATTGCCAATCCTAAAGCTCGTTATTTCATAATCGGAAAGATTGGAAAAGACCAACTGAAGGATTATGCCCGAAGACGAGGTCTTTCCGAAGAAAGACTCTCCGAAATCCTGAATCTCTGATCCAACTTACGAACCCTTAAATAAGAAGGACTCCTACCAAAAAGTAAGAGTCCTTTATATTTTTCATATTTCTATCACGCATTATGCAAAAAGCATCACACACCACGCAGAAGCCTAAGGAACTCCTCGCGCAGCTCCGGTTCAGTTTCAAATCGGCCGCAATAGTCAAAGGTCGTGGTGCTACTGTCTTGCTTTTCTACTCCACGCATCTTCATGCATAGATGCTCAGCATTGCAGGCTACTATCACTCCATCAGTCGGCATAGCTTCTGCCAAGAGACTGCATACTTGTGCTGTCAGTCTTTCCTGCACCTGAAGGCGACGGGCAAATGATTCCACTATGCGGGCAAGTTTGGAGAGCCCGATCATTTTCTCCTTTGGAATGTAGCCTACCGTTATCTTTCCAAAGAATGGAAGGATATGATGTTCACACATGCTGTAGAACTCTATGTCCTTCACAATCACGATTCTTGAACCACCATGCTCGAATATAGCCTTACGTGCTATCTCGATCGGATTCTGATGGTAGCCCTGAGTAATATCCACGAGAGCTTTAGCTGCACGTTCAGGTGTCTTTAGCAGACCTTCACGTTCAGGATCTTCACCGATAAGCCGAAGTATTTCCCTGTAGTGCCCGGCTATCTCGGCGATTAGTTTCTCATCGTGTTCTATCTTCATCATCTCACGTTGATTTTTGATCTCACTACACGCATTTCCGAACTGAAACTCGGAAACGAGCGCTTTAGCTCATCAAGAGCCTTTTGGGCCTCCTCTTCATTGCGGAAATTCCCAATTCTCGTATACCAGTTGGGGGCGCTTGAAAATGTATAGACTTGTCCCCTGTATTTTGGGAAACGAGCCACTATCGCATTGCCCCTTGCTTTTGCGCGGGCTTCAAGTGAACTTTGATTCCTCCCGTCGCTGAATACTTGGATTCGGTATCCGTTGCGCTGGGCATTCGGATCCTTTGATTCTTTTTTCCTTACTGCAACTCCAGGGTCTGTAAGAATTTTTTCAAGCAGGTCCTCATCAATATTTATAATGACATTGCCATTTGATTCTGCTTCGATTCTCTCCACAATATTCTCATATTCCGGACCATCTGAAAAAGCAGGTAATGCCCATCCCGCGAGCAAAGCCGACGAGATGAGCATCTTGATGTATGTGCTTTGTCTGTATCTCATAATAAAAAATTATTTTGATACTATTTTCAAAACTCTACCTTTACGCTTGGAATGATGCAGTATAAGTGCAAAATCAATCAAATGCTTCTACGATTCCCATGAAGGAATCAGCCTTGAGTGCTGCGCCGCCGATCAGACCGCCGTCTACATCAGGCTTAGCGAAAAGTTCTTTTGCATTTGAAGGCTTGCAGCTGCCACCATAAAGGATGGAAGTGTTGTCAGCAAGTTCCTTGC
>CAYNPB010000077.1:0-11617 GCA_964399005.1 uncultured Sangeribacter sp. | reverse complement strand
ATACTCCAGACAAAATGCTTGCAGAAAAACTTCTGCAAATCAGTGCAATAAAACTCCAGCCCTCCATGCCTTTCGTGTGGAGTTCAGGTTGGAACTCTCCTATCTACAACGACAACCGAAAGGCCCTTTCATATCCCGACGTGCGCAATTTCATCAAAATTGAAATGGCGCGTCTCATTATGGAGAAATTTCCCGAAGCCGACGCCATTGCTTCTGTCGCAAATGGTGCAATTGCTTTTGGTCTTCTCGCCGCCGATGCTATCGGCCTCCCGTTTGCTTACGTCAGGGATACCCCGAAAGACCATGGCCTCGAAAATACTATAGAAGGCAATCTAAAACCCGGATGGAAAGTAGTGGTTATAGAAGATCTGATTTCCACCGGTGGCACATCTCTACGCGCCGTGCAGGCCGTCAGCAATGCCGGTTGCGAAGTTATCGGCATGGCTGCCCTCTTCAACTATGAATTCCCGATTGCATTGAAGCGCTTCAGGGAAGCAAATCTCAATGCAGTGGCTCTTTGCAACTACACCACCATGCTTGAAGTGGCTGAAAAAATCCAGTTCATAAGCAACGAAGAGGCTGAGACTCTCCGCGATTGGAGAAAGAACCCGGGTTCATGGGTTCCCAATACCCCCGAAGCCTTCTAACACCCACCAAAAAACTTAAACACCCAAGGCCCCCAGGCCTCTTAAGCCCCTAACTCACTCAAAAATGGCAACATACAAAAGCGATGAAGTGACACTGAAAGCATCTGCCGAAAGTGTCTTCGACCGTCTGAGCAATTTCGAATCGCTCAAAAATCTCTTGGCACAGGTTCCTGAAGATCAGATACCTGCCGATAAAAAAGAAATGTTCGATAGCATTCGTCTCACCAACGACACTATAGAGCTTCCCGGTGGCCCTGTAGGCGCAATACGTCTCAAGGTCGTGGAACGCACATCCCCGTCACGCATCACTCTGAAAGGTGAGGGCACACCGGTGCCCCTACAGCTTCAGCTTGATATTCATCCCGTAGATGACACAGCTTGCAGGGCACAAGCAAAAATTGACCTTGAGATTCCTGCTATGCTTCGCCCGATGATATCCGGTCCGATGCAGAAGATGACGGAGCAATTCGGCAGCGTACTTCGGTCTATACCTTTCTAATAAAATGCATGATTCATGACTCACAATGCATCATTAGATTGCTTATAATCAATCTAAGATATGCTTGTGATATGATGTGTTGGTCTGAACATTAAGAATTATGCATTGTGCATTATGCATTGACAAAATGAAGGGTAGTCTCTTCTTATTGCTGATGGTGGCCCTGTCGGCTGTCTCGTCATGCAATCAGGTCGACGACGATCGCATTCCCTCTTTGCCTGTCTATATCAACCTTTCAGGTGCCGGAATGTGGAATACTTATGGCGTTGCCGGGGTCGGACTCTCCAGAAGTTTCATCAATTGGCAAGGTGTGGTAAGTCCCGCCGGATTCCCTTATTCTGCTAATTCTTATGTCGGTTTTGGAGGAGTGCTTTTGGTTGGAGGAGTTGATCCGTTCACATCCGAACCCAATGTCCCCCTGGCATATGATCTCGCTTGCCCCGTAGAATGCAGCCAGACGGTAAGGGTCTCGGTCGACCCCGACAATCTTGAGGCAGTCTGCCCAGTATGCGGATCTCATTATGATGTAGTGATGGCCGGTGGCAGTCCCGTTTCAGGACCCGCATTGACAGGTAAATATAAATATGGACTCCGACGTTATGTCTGTGATTCCGCTCAAGGAGGCGGCTTTATAATTCATAATTGAGATGGATCAGCTTTTGTTTATGATATTGCGTGGCTTGATCATCGGCGTGGTCGTTTCCGCACCCATGGGCCCTGTAGGAATTTTCTGCATCCAGCGCACTCTCGACAAAGGTCGTCTTTCAGGCTTCTATACAGGCGTGGGAGCAGCAATATCAGATTTGATCTACTGCTTGCTGACAGGTTTCGGCCTTTCTTTCATTGAAGATTTCATCAACAATCATCGCTCTCCAATTCAGCTTATCGGCTCTATTGTCCTGATATTTTTTGGCATATGGCTTATCAGAAAGAAACCTGACGATTCTATTGCTGCAGATGCCGATCATGGCGCTCCTTCGCGTGAGGGTGATATTCTTAAGGGATTTGCTCTGACATTTTCCAATCCCCTTATTCTTTTCCTGATAATCGGACTTTTTGCCCAATTCAACTTTGTGATAGAGGGTATGAAATTCTATCACTACATCCTTGGTTTTGTGGGTATTATTGCCGGTGCACTCGGTTGGTGGTGGCTCGTAACCCACTTCGTCGACAAACTCCGTGGCCATTTCAATCAGCGCACGATGAAGCTCATCAATATGGTGGTGGGGAGCATAATCCTGATTTTTGCAGGAGTCGGTATCTTTTCTTCCACATCTGCAATGCTGAATGCCCGACATCTTCCACCACCCCCTTATTCTGATTCCGCCACATCTTCTTTCCGTGTGGCAGACACCTCAATGAAAGGGTGGTCTGCTTCGTTTCAAAGTAAAGATGGCAATGAATTGAGAATAAGCGTGGCTCCTGTTTCCGCTCCCGATCCTTTCGGCGATACGCGTCAGGATGCCCTTAAGGTCAGTGTTTCAGAATATCCCGGAGGTCACGAATTGGCCTCCGTAATTGTTTACGATGGAATTGACGCTTATCGTGGTAGAAATGCCTGGCGTATCACTCGCATCGGGAAGCAATGGAATATTTTTGCCGGCAACAGAGAATATAAGCATATCTTGGGCTTTCAATCAGCTCTTGAAATTGGTGGAGAGCCGGCAATCACAGCCAATCATCCCGACGGAATTATACTTACTGAATATTCATTTGAAAGTTCTGACGCAGAGTGGTCTTCAATGGGCGAGTCTAATGTTGATGAGACTATAATTGATGAGCAAAGTGTTTTGTTGGCCTTGAAAGAAAGCTCTTCAAAGCAGATGTCACTTCCAGGCATATATTCTCTTCTTGATTATGAATATGATGAGTCATTTGCGCGTTCTGGGGGGCAATATCGTCTCGCAATAATTCCTGATGATGATTCCGAAGCTTTCGATATCTATTATATGGGAGGTGCCACTGTAAATGCTGCGCAGTGGAAACCCGGAATGAAAAAGGGGCGGCTATTGCCAACCCCCTTTCGGAATATTTTTAATGTTGAGTGGCGAGATGCCGAAGGCTCTTTGATGCTCCACGACATCCAGGCTGAATTCGACCCTCTTGCCATAACTCTCACAATCAAATTCCCCTATCAAAACTCCATCATCCGCCTCCGCAAAGAATAACCCTGCCCCCTGATCCCTGACACCTGCCCCCTGACACCTGATCCCTGACACCTGATCCCTGACACCTGATCTCTGACACCTGCCCCCTGACACCTACCAACTCCCCGAAGCACCGCCCCCTCCGGTGCTCCCTCCGCCAAAGCCCCCGCCAAATCCCCCGCCGAAGCCTCCTCCAAATCCGCCACCTCCGCGTCTGCGCGTAGCGGCTCCGAGAGCGGCTGCAGCTGCCATAGCCGCGGCCATATCCTTCTTCGGTATCCGGAAATTCTTATTGTCTTTATTCCCGCAATATTCGCATCTGTATTGCGACACTCCTTCCCCCTCTGCGTGATAGGTAGGTTGGCGCAAGGTCCTGTTTCCGACGAAATGATAAGCTCGAGTGCCGCAGTGCGGACATTGTGTATATTTGGAATTATGCACCGGAAATGCATTCACTTCTGTATTTCCGCACTTCTCACACTTATGCACGTCGTAGTGCACCGACCCGATTTTCTCTTCAAATTGCTGACTTGGAGTCAGCGATCCTAAGGCTTCGCTCCCCTTTAGATATCGCATTTTCCCTCCGCAATTGTCACACTTCCGGGTAGAATAGCGTGCACGACGATAATGATATAGAGCGAGAAGATAGAAAGGAAGTGCAGTCAGCAATGTCCCTACAGAAAGAAATCCAAGCATAGTCAGGCTTGACCTCCATTCCGTTGCTTTCTCTGACACCGACTTCATCTTCCGGGTCTTCGTTCGGTAAGTGATATAGCTTCCTGCTGCCAAAAGCCAGAGGATGCAAGCCACTGCGCCAAGAAACCACATGATGTCGTCCTTGCTCACCGGAGCCTCATCTGTCCCTCCATAATTATCCGGCTGCTGAGAGCGAAGTTCCTCGGCATATTCCGGATCAGTCATGATTTTCGTTATCATTGCCGTTGCCTCATCCACAGCGCAGTCAAGGCAATCTTCCTGCATGTTGGGAATCACGGCTTCCCTGATTATCCGGCCGCAAGTGATGTCCGGAAGCACTCCTTCCGTGCCATATCCCGTCTGAATCCTCACTTTCCGGCTGTCGGGGGAGATAAGAAGTAGAACTCCGTTGTCATTATCTTTCTTTCCAAGTCCCCATTCTGTAAATACCTTCTCCGAAAAATCCTCTATGGTATAGTCTCCGATAGATGGCACCACGGCCACAGCTACCTCTGCCGTAGTTGCCTCACGCAGCTGTTGAAGCCTGGCATTGACATTGCTTCGCGTCGTGACGCTCAGCCTGTTCTCCGGGTCAGCCACATACTGATATCTGTTTGCTATATTTGGATTCACTATCTCCCCCGGCTCATAATCCCGCGCGTATGAAGTAGAGAAGCAAAAAAGAAGCAGCATTCCCAATATACCTCGAATCGTATAAATATCTTTCATCGAAATCATATTAAAACTAATTATGCATTTCAAATAATTTCGCACTACGCACTACGCATTACGCACTACGCGCTAACTACACTGCCGGCAAAGAATGCCCGTTCAATGTCCGGAACAAATCCAACGCATACACGTCAGTCATTGCCGAAACATGGTCCACTACTCCCTGAAGCCGAGAGTTCAAGCTCTCTGACCTCACCCCATATTGGCGTGGCACTTTCTCCAGAAGCAACCGGGAATAGGCCTTCTCCGGAGCCACTACGGCACCCACAAGATTCTCCATAAGATAGGTGATGATCCGATTGCCCGCCAATTCTATGTCTACTACCTCCGGAGCATTGTATATCTTATTCCACGCCGTTTCGCTGCACGCTGCATACGCCTCGCTCAGACGCCCAGGAATGTTGGATGTCAATGCCCCGTGATAGTCTCCTGCAAGAATCTCTTTTTCATGGTCGGTAAATTCCTTTGAGCATCCCCCCACAAGAGCCCCGATCACTTTCGACCGCATATACCCTACCTGTTCGTTAGGATCGTCAAGACGCTTCATGGAGTCTTTCATATGTGTCTGTTCTTTCTCGTTGAAGAAGTTGAGCATCAATTCTTTCACTTCATCAGTAGAAAGAATCTTAAGCTTGTGGGCATCCTCAATATCCATTATCTGATAGCAGATATCGTCGGCTGCTTCCATGAGGAACACGAATGGATGGCGTGCATATCTTCCATGTTCTATTTCAGGAATCCCCAACTCTTCTGCCACCTTAAGATATATTTCCTCCTCAGTCTCAAAATATCCGAATTTCCCCTTTTCTCCTGCATAGGTCGAAGCAAAAGGATACTTCACCACTGAAGCAAGCGCACTGTAGGTCATCGCATATCCCCCCTTTCGCCGTCCCTCAAACTGATGGGTCAGCAATCTGAAAGAATTGGCATTTCCTTCGAAGTGCGAGAAGTCGCTCCATTGCCGCTCTGTGAGTTTCGGCCTGAGAGCCAGCCCTGCGCCTTCAGTGAAGAAACTGGATATCGACTTCTCTCCGTTGTGTCCGAAGGGTGGATTCCCGAGATCGTGTGCCAGGCATGCAGTGGCCACTATATCTGCCATATCTCGCAGTTTAGCCGTCCGCACGTCGTAGCCGTGGCGATCTATCAGTATATTGGTCACTTCATTAGCCATCGATCTCCCTACCGACGACACTTCAAGGCTGTGTGTAAGACGATTGTGAACAAATATCGACCCCGGAAGAGGAAACACCTGAGTCTTGTTTTGAAGCCTTCTGAAAGGCGACGAGAAGATCAGTCGGTCATAATCACGCTGAAAATCAGAGCGCGTATGTTGTTGCGGGTCATGATATTGTTCAAGACCGAGACGTTTGTCAGATATCAGTTTGTTCCAATCCATATACAAAATTAATAATTTTATTTGTTAAAAAATCTTTACGTATTGATTTTTTTTGTAATTTTGCGGAGTTTTTTGAAAACAAACTATGAATTGCCTCCTGAATAATCGTAGCTTTGGCGGAGAAAAAGCATGGTTGCTGATGATCTCCGTAATGCTAATAGTAATGGTTTCCTGTGGAAATAAGACTCCGGGAATCAGATATGATGCAACAATGCCGGAAGAACCTCAGTTTCATGCCGACAATGACATAGCCATGACCGTGTGTTCTCTTGTAGATGCTGTAAGGGTAGGGGAGAAGCTCGACAGTGCCGAATATAACTTCAACGGAATTCTTACCGATGGACAGGGCACTCCATTATATACCGACATCGAAGGAAATCCCGGAGAGTGGCAAGTGCGGGTGGTGAATGAGGAAGAAGCGAGGATCAATAATCTTCATCTTGGCGACCTGATGACTGAAGACCTCCGAAGCTATATCATCGGAGCTCTCAATCTCAATCATGCCGACCTTGTGACTGCCTATCTGAATCCGGCAAATGAAGAAGAATACATTTGGCTCTACGACATAGGGGATGTCAACTTATCTTTCTCTGAGACTTTGGTTCAGACTCCCTCCGACTACGAAGGCATAATAATGTCAATCTCAGTCTTCAAAAAATAAAAAGCCATAGGCCCACCAGTCCCCCTAAGCGTGGACTCTATCCTAATTTCCCCCTTTAATGTGACGAGGGGCTCGGGCTCACCTCCATCCTCAGCAAATGCTGCCCAAACCGGCAATGAAGGCACTCATGCCGTTCGCAATACTCCTTCCGCAGATGTATCAGAGCCTGCGACATCCCGGCATCCTTTGCCCGAATCCCTAATTGCTGCCAAGTCCTTACTATTGCATTCTTCTCCGGTGGAAGCCCGGTCATTAGTTCTATCGCTGTCTCTTTCATCTCATGGTCGGAATGCAGCAATGCATATGCGTAAAGAAGTGGGGCGGCCACATTGATAAGCATAATGTTGATACTCCCCTCGGATAGGGAGGGTGGATTGGCATCAGTCTGCCCGTCGCTTCCAAACGTAAGCCGGCGGCTCCAATATGGGTCTACTGTCCATTTGAAAAGAAGACGCAATTTATCTTCATCCCCTCCTGTTTCTAATATTCTGTTGAGAAGATCGGGGGTCTCCGCCATTGCTTTCGCCAATAAGGCTATCCGTCTGTAAGGGAGATTCTGTGGCCTTGTCCTTGCAAATTTCCAAGAAGTGCGTGGTATCGGATGCATGGAATATTTCCGAGCCAAAAACTGATATTCCCTGCACATCAGCTGGTACCTTCTGTCGCCCATATTCAGCATCGGGTCAAGCAGTCCTGCCTGTCCGAAGAAGATCGCTTCCATTTGCATGATGTTGTCGCTATGCCGGCGAAGATGATTGAGATTTATGCTTTCGGCAAGCATTTCGAAAGGGAGTCCGTTGAGTCCGAATCCAAGTGCGCGTGCCAATGTCATGAAGCACGCCCTATTCCAATCCCCGTTAGATTTCCTGAGACTCTCCTCTATTCTTGAAGCCTTGTGTTGAAGCCGCTCTATAGTCAGTGTCTCAATCCAATCTGAGCGTTTGATTGCATCTACTTTATGTAGGCTCGAAGCGCACCGTATATCAGCATTTTCCTGTGTGAGATAAGCGAAAGTCTTATAGAAATCTTCCGGAAGTGAGATCCTCATCTGTGCTATCTCGCTTCCATCTTTCCTTTGGATATGAGTGTCGCTTAGCGCCACTACATGAAGGATCACGTTTTCATATGCCGGATCCTCACTGTGCCCGTGCCGGTGCCAGTCGGAGGCCTTCATATGGATTTCAATATTCCCTACCCATGTCTTGCCGTCGATCTTCACCTTCGCATTGAAGAAATCAGGCCCGGCATCCCTGTTCAGGATTCCCGGATCGATAACCCTGACCTTCCCTCCGCCATCAAGTGAGAATGAAAGCCCGAGCATGCGCTGTGCCCACAGCAACTGGAATATTTCCTCCATTAAAATCTATAAGAAATACGGAAGTCTAAAGTTGGGTAGACTGGAATTGCTTTCATCAGGTCCATATAGGTGCCTACTTTGCCGCGTAGGTTAATGAGGTCGTTGAGGACTGTGCCGTCATGGGTGGTAACCTTCGGTGCTCCTCCCCAGAACTGTACGCCGGCATCAAACGATGCCTGCCATTTCCCGTCACGGCTCAAGGCACCTCCATATCCAAATCCTACATACGGACGGAAACGGTTCACTTTTGCCTTCGCACTGACAGTGCCATCCTTATCCGGCATCATCATATAGGGCCTCCCATCCTTGTAGTCGCCTACATGCACACCCAGCCGTCCATACGACTGAAAAGTGTGTATCTTGTTGTAATAAAATTGGAATTCCGGAGATTCCATATCCGGGTCAATATACTGGTCTCCAAGAATGGGAAATGAAATTTGATTTTCACTAATATATTCCTGAAAGGCCTCCTCATTTTCGGTAGGTATATCACTGTATTGTTCGTAAAAACGATTATACATATTGAGGCTGAGCAATGAAGGCATTTCCTGCATCTTGTTTATGCTTTTACCCACGCTGTTGCCGCCCAAGAAGAATCCGGCTGTAAAGTGCCAGTGCCTGTTGTTCTTGAAAGGATAGATATCCACAAGAAGTCGGAAAGTAGTCATAGTCGGTTTTGACTCCATTTCGATTTTTTTATCGATGGTCATTCCGCTTATTTCATACATCATCCCTTGAACGCGATCAAATTTATCGTTGATCTGTCCGTCCATGTAGTTTTCCAATCCGAAGCTCATAGGAATGGTAAACTGTGGCATCCAGTCTACTCCGGCTCTCAGCTTGGCCCATTCAGTCATCGGCGAGGCTATCTCCAGTCCGAGTCCCGTAGTGCCGATATTGGCTGCAATCTCTATCGTATTGAACACACCATGCTCATTCATCTTCTCAGCAAGTGTCTTCTTCTCATTAGTATTTATCGGGTCAGCCCATTGGGCATAGCCCGAGATAGGCATTAGGCAAAAAGCTATAGCGATAATTCTAAGAATACTCTTCATATCTTATTTATTATATAGTGGTCATTTAGATATTTTTTGCAAAAATAGAAAAATTTTTTCAAACATTCACATTCTGCAAAGAAAAATCACTCCGTTATTGATATTTTACCCTCAAAATGTGTTTTATTATAAGGAAAACTCATCTATAGGGCCCATCTGCCCTATTGGCCCTATATTAATTATGAAAGATTACAATAAAAATAATAAAGCCTCTTGGGCTCCCGACCGCATCATCCGCCGTGAAAATCGTGGAGATGCCCCGCTCGGCCTGATGGCTTTCATATCCTCCGCTCTCCCCGATGCCAAACGTTCCGACATTAAGAAATGGTTGAAATTCGGCCATTTCTCCGTTGACGGTGTGGTGACGACTGCCTTCGACGCTCCGGTCGCCCCCGGAAGTGTAGTTGAACTCAACCTGACTCGCCCATTCGTTGTCTTCAGCCATCCACGTTTGAAGATTGTCTACGAAGACGATGATATCATTGTGGTCGACAAAGGTTATGGTCTCCTTTCGGTCGGCACCGACTCTTCCAAAAAGAGCAAGGTGGAGACAGCATATAGCATTCTCCGCGATTATGTCAAATCTATCCATCCCTCCAATAAGATATTTATCGTGCATCGTCTCGACCGTGACACTTCCGGTCTGATGGTGTTTGCTAAGAATATCGAGGCTAAGGAGGCGCTTCAGCATAATTGGAACAATATGGTGCTCGAACGCAAATACGTGGCTCTCCTTGATGGTGAATTGGAGAAGGAGAGTGGTGAGATACGCAGTCACCTCGCCGAGACTTCCCAGCATGAGGTGTATTCTACCGACGAACCCTCCGATGGAAAACTCGCAGTCACCCGCTATAAGGTGCGCCGTAAGGGAAAAGGACATACTCTCGCCGAGTTCTCGCTCGACACAGGCCGTAAGAATCAGATCCGTGTCCATGCCCGCGATCTTGGTTGCCCCATCACAGGCGACAAGAAATACGGCAATGGCTCAGGGCCCCTCCATCGTCTTGCACTCCATGCTGAAACCCTTCGCTTTGCCCACCCTGTCACCCGTCAGGATATGAATTTTACCAGTCCGGTACCCTCTCAATTTTATAAATATGTCTAATCATTTCGATTATATGCCCAAGCCCGAAGGCTGGACCCCGGATACCGATCCGAAAGAAGAGGAGTCTGTAGTAGCTGAAGTCGTCGAGGAGACTCCGGTGGTTGAATCTGCACCCGAATCCTCGGCCGATGAATTGGCTTCTGACGCCCCGGAGCAGCCGGAAGATTGCACTCCCCTCGAGCGCTTCATCACTCGTTGCGCTAATGTGATCTCATGGATCTTTGTGCCGCTTCTCATGCCTGTCTATGGCATTATCCTCATATTCTCCCTCTCTTTTCTCTCTTATGCACCGTTCGGGACTAAGTTGGTCTTCACACTCATAGTGTTTGGAGCCACATTCCTTGTCCCCATGCTCCTTGTCCTTCTCCTTAAGAAGTTGGGGCTTATCAATGATGTTGGGCTAAACGGTCGCAAAGAGAGGCTTATTCCATATATAATCACAATCGTGTGTCTCGGTGGCACAGGCTTCTTCCTCTACATGAAGATGGCACCTCTTTGGGTGGCAATGTTCTATATCGGTGGTGCTTTGGCAGGTCTCATCAATTTGATTATCAATTTCCGATGGAAGATCAGTGCCCACGCTGCCGGCATGGCCGGATTGGTGGCGATGCTCATTCAGGTGATAAAGGAAGGACTCTCGTCGCAAGGCATGGAGTGGTGGATAGTAGGAGCAATTCTCGTTGCAGGCCTTCTTGGAAGCTCCCGCATTTGGCTTGGTCGCCACACCCTGATGCAAGTGCTCGCCGGCTCCGCCGTAGGCTTCCTCTGTGTCTGGACCCTCTCCCTGATCTAATCAATTCATAATTCATAATTTTGCAGATAAGGATTTTTTTATTAATTTCGCAATCTAATCTTTAAGAAATTATTAACTCGCATATCATAATCACATTTAATTGTGCATTATGAATTATGCATTATGCATTAGAATAATTATGGCACAGCAAGAAAATCAAAACCAACTTCAAATCCAGCTCCGTCCTGAAGTAGCCGACGGAAAATACTCCAACCTTGCAATGATTGGCCACGGTCCCAACGAGTTTCTCATCGACTTCATTTTCGCAGCTCCCGGTATGCCGCAGGCTCCCGTAGTTAGCCGTATTATCATGAGCCCCGAAAATGCAAAGCAGCTTCTCCGCGCTCTCAACGAGAATGTGCAGAAATACGAAGCTAACTTCGGAGTAATCTCCCCCCGCCGCCCCGGCCAAAACCAAAACTTCAGCAACAACTAAGCCCCTAAGAAGCCTCCGGCTCGATTTTGATAGGCTTCCCAAAAGCCCTTCCCGGAAGCCCTGTTTGTTTAGGTGTGAGAGCCTCCGGCTCGA
>CAYNPB010000076.1:2060-11799 GCA_964399005.1 uncultured Sangeribacter sp. | reverse complement strand
GTCTCGGCAATGCCATCGATCCATTTGGAAACATCGAGAAGTTTGGTAGTGATCCCGTCCGTTGGTATATGATCTCCAATTCATCTCCTTGGGATAATCTGAAGTATGATGAAGACGGAGTGGCAGAAGTGAGTCGCAAGCTTTTCTCCACGCTCTACAATACCTATAAATTCTTTGCTCAGTATGCCAATGTAGATGGTTTCACGGGAGATGAAGAGCAGGTTCCGGTAGAAAAACGTCAGGAAATCGACCGCTGGGTACTTTCTTTGCTCAACTCTCTCGTTGCAGAAGTGGAGAAAGATCTCGACGACTACGAACCCACTAAGGCAGCCCGAGCAATCGAGGCTTTTGTCAACGACAATCTCTCCAACTGGTATGTGCGACTCAACCGCAAGCGCTTCTGGGCAGGAGAAATGGACGAAGACAAACTCGCTGCATATCAGACTCTCTATACGTGTCTGAAGACAGTGGCTTTGCTCATGGCTCCATTCGCACCATTCTATGCAGACCGCCTCTTCAGCGATCTTACAAGGGCTGCCGCCGAAGGAAATGGCTATGCGTCAGTGCACTTGGCCGACTTCCCCGTGAGTGATCCTGCTCTCGTAGATCCTGCTCTCGAACGCCGAATGGCTCTCGCCCAGGTGGCGACATCACTCGTATTGGCACTTCGCCGTAAGGTAAATATCAAGGTGCGTCAGCCACTCGGTCAACTTCTGATTCCTGCTATTGATGCAGCACAGAAAGCTGACCTGGAAGCAATCGCTCAGCTTGTAGCCGCCGAAGTGAATGTGAAGGAAGTCAAGATCGTCGACAATGAAGAGTCCGGACTCGTGAAGAAAGTGAAAGCTGACTTCAAGAAACTTGGTCCTCGCTATGGAAAGGTGATGAAAGATCTTGGTAAAGCCATCACTGCTATGAATGCAGAGCAGATCGCACATCTCGAACGTGAAGGTCAAATTGCATTCCCTGAAATCGAAGGTGCTCCCGTAGTCACTATCAACGATGTTGAGATCATCCCCGAAGATGTGCCGGGATGGTTGGTGGCAAACGAAGGAAACGTGACAGTGGCTCTTGATGTGACTGTGACCGATGCTCTTCGTAATGAAGGTCTTGCCCGAGATTTGATCAACCGTATTCAAAATATCCGAAAGGAATCAGACTTCGCCATTACCGACCGCGTGAAAGTCATACTCTCAGCCACTCCTGAAGTAGAGGCGTGTCTGAAAGAATATAAAGACTACATAGCTTCGCAGGTGCTTGCTGATTCAATTTCCCTTGCTGAAGAAGTCCCGGCTCCGGCGAAAGAACTTGATATTGACGGAATGAAGATTCTCGCCAACGTAGTGCGCTGAAGGATATGACAAATAGTTCAAATATGAAAAGTAACCGCCATCCTGTAGTCACTACAGGGTGGCTGGTCGCTATAGTGATGCTGCTGATCGTCATTGTCGATCAGGCTGTGAAGTTTTATGTCAAGACCCACTTCTATTTGGGAGAGGCATACGAGGTGTTCCCATGGTTTCAGATAAAATTTATCGAAAACAATGGAATGGCTTTCGGCATGGAACTTTTCAATAAGTTTATCCTCACATTCGGGCGGATTGCAGCTGTAATATTCTTCATATGGTTTATTAAGAAGGCACTTTCAGTCGCTAATCTCCGGACAGGCTTTTTCATAGCTTGTGCCCTTATTACTGCGGGAGCAGCCGGAAATATATTTGACTGTGTCTTTTATGGAGAGATATTCAACAATCCATTCCCACCGGAACATGCTGTTCTTTTCCCGGCGGGAGGAGGATATGCCGGATGGTTTGAAGGGCGAGTTGTGGATATGCTTTATTTCCCCTTCTTCTCTTTCACATGGCCATCATGGATTCCGGGAATTGGAGGGAAAGAGTATGAATTCTTCCAGTATATTTTCAATATAGCGGATGCCTCGATATGTGTGGGGGTAGCGTTATTGATTATCTTCTTCTCTTCCGATTGCTCCAAGGCTTTCAACAGTGTGTTTGATAAATCCTCTTCAGAGAGTTGATGACGGGGCTTTTGGAGTTATTGTGATTGTTTTACTTTACGAGTATTATGTATAAGAAAGGTCTATCTATAATATTACTATCGGCACTTCTGTGGGGTGGCTGCTCCGACAGGCCCAAAGGAATCCTCAGCGAGGATAAGATGGTGGATGTGATGGTAGATTTGCAAATTGCCGAGGCATATGAACGTTCGGGCAATGCAGATAATTTTCTGCATGGCAAGAACCGTGAATTGCTCGGCAGGGGCGTTCTTATGCAACATGGCGTGACGGTCGAAGAGATGGACAGCACGCTCGCCTGGTATGGGCGCAATATGGATGAGTATTCTAAATTGTATAAGAAAATAGATGCTCAGCTCAACAAGAAGCAGATTAAATATGCCAAAGCGGCAGGAGAGTCAGAAAATGATCTCTTTTCTGCCGATCTTTGGCCATATAGTCGCCACCTGATGATCAATGACCGTTCTCTCACAGATGGCATCATTGTCAATTTCCCTGTCAGTGAAGTGGCTCCCGGCGATAAGCTTACTTGGAAGATGATAATCGAGGGGTCTCCTTCCCGAACTCTCACACTCGGAGTGGATTATGACAACGGCACGTCAGAAATATACAGGGCTACAAACACGAGCTATGACAAATGGATGGAGGTTTCGCTTCAGACTGACTCAGCGCTTACGGTAGAGCGGATATTTGCCATTGCCAAGTTCCCTGACGTCAGTCAAAGAATCTTGATAGACAGTATTCAGCTTGCTCACACGCCACTAAAGAGTGAAGATTATTTCAAGAATGGATTTCAGCGTACTATCCGTCCGGCCGGACGCAAAATAATCTTGCCTCCCGACACTTCTGCAAACTCAAGTGGAGTCCCGGATTCGATTATCCCTAACCCCTCCTTATCAATGGAAAACAGACGAGGGGTAAGGACTCGCCGATAGCGGTTGAAATAGCTTCCATATACCCAGTACCATTCTTGTTTTTCCACCTTATCCCATTCCTGAAAAGAGCGGTGCAGCTCAAAGACCTTACTTTGAGATGCGCGGCACACTAATTTCCGGCCATCTGTCATGGTGCAGAGGCAGACTATCGAATGTGCTTTGGCAGCATCGCTTTCAAGTTCTTGCTTGGAACATCGGTGGCTTACGGTGATATGTCTACCAAAACGTCGGTTGATCTCAGTCATCAGTTGACGGAAATATTTTCCATGACTTGAAGTATCCTTTATTTTCTTATAATGAATGAGAAAATGTATCATCTCATGGATCACGACATCTTCGAGCACTGCCTCTTCAAGGTCGTATCTGCAACTCAATGTCAGATGATAGGTTTCCTTGCTTTTGCGCAATAACTTAAATTCCCTATCCACTTTAAATTGCCCCATAAACGACCTTGCTTGTGAAATATGCATCAGAGGAAGAGGAAGCTGATTTTGAAAAATATCCCGGTTGAATTTGTGAAACCGATCTGATAGAAATTCTATTGTTGCTCTCATGTAAAGTTCTTTCTATTGATAAAGTATGCAGCTATGCCAAGCAGCATTAGCCATAGGATTGCTCCCCAGAGGGGAAGTTGATAATGGATCACGAAATCCGATCCTCCGGATAATACCTCACTTCCTTTGAGCATCATGTCATAGCCATAATCAAGAAGTTTGCCAATCCATCCTAATTCAACTCCGGCACAGAGGAAACCGGTAAAAACGAGACCGACAGTCAGAAAAATCGGGAGGATCGGAAGCAGCAGAAGATTGGTCGGGAGGAACATCAGCGGTATTTGTGAGAAATAATAGGATGTCAGTACCCAGGAAGCAGCTGTAGCCACAAGAGTAGCTATAATGGCTCCGCAAATATAGAACAGTACGGGATGTTGCCTATGCCCCATAGGATTGAGATGAGATGCAAAAGCGATAAGAGCACCTACGCAGACTACACTCAGCTGGAATCCGGCATCAAAAAGAGCTGAGGGGTCAAATAGCAATATCAAAAGAGATGCCGAAAAAAGAGCGTTGCCGGCAAAATTCTTTCTTTCAGCTATAATTGCTATGAATGCAAATGTCGTCATGATGCAAGCCCTGACTGAAGAATAAGCAAAACCGGTCACTGCCACATAAACCCATAGGATGATGATAGCGATGAAGTATCCCCATTTATAGCGTCCTGCAAGTTTAATCGGCATCATCAGAAGGAGCAGGAACCCTGCCAGAATCCCTACGTGAAGTCCGCTTAATGCCAGCATATGGGCCAATCCACCATTTGCGAAAGTCATTCTTGTTTGCTCATCGAGTCCGGTCTTGTCGCCCATCAGGATAGCTTTGAGAAAATCTGCAGTGGGTTTGGAAAGATGGCTTCTTTCAATCCTACGCTCTATATTCTCTCTGAGATCTACGAAATAATAACGAGGACTATTGCTTTTCCCAATCACTTGGATGCGGGAGGGAGATAATCTGCATGTGTATAAAATGCCGGCTGCCTTCATCATCGGCAATATCTTCCTCCCTATTTCCGTGGTGTCAGAAGAGGTTTCTCTTAGTAGTCCGGATGGTATTCTGATGATATCGCCCGGAGAAACTTGCGCTACTCCGGTCCGTATTCTTGCCTTTGCTCCGTTCGTGCCTTCAATAATGACATCGATTCTCTCGCCATACGTCTTTGTCAAGACTCCTGTCACCTCACAATTTAAGAAATCCGGCACACCGTTGGGAAAGCTCTTTTCTATTGTCTGAGGATGAGAGAGAGATTCGTCGACAGTGCCTATCCCTACAAAAAGGAGCACGACCCAAACTGTGTGAAATTTCCCTACCTTGAAAGAGGAAACCGGGTCGGCAGATAAACGCAGGATATATAAGTATAAGGCGATAGCAAGCGCTATAGGAATTGTTCCCCACCACCAGGGCAACGAGAATATCCCGGAAATCAGAATACCGGCTGACAACGAAAGAAGAGGAATAAGAGGACCGCGGAGCATTGGCTGCGTTTAATCGTTATCATTCCATATTCTCCATGCTCCGACAGCTTGCAGACGAAGCATCTCCAATCCATTGCTCACTTTGCAACCCTGAGCCTTGCAAAGCTTCATAAACAAAGTCTCGGCAGGATTGTAGACGAGATCGAAGCCAACTTGCCCCTCATGAAGATACTCATAGGGGAAGGGTGCAGCTCTATCCACATCGGGGCTTGTCCCGAGCGGTGTGCAATTGATTACGGCTGTGGCTCCTTTGACCATCTCGGGAGTCAGTTCATTATACGAGATGCAGTCTTCTCGATGCATCCTTCCTACGAGCTGAGTGTCAAACCCAAGGCGGTGCATTGACCAAACGATGGCTTTTGAAGCCCCTCCGGTGCCAAGCACTAATGCCAAAGGTTTAGGACCATTATCCGGTTTGCCTTCAATGGAAGCTTCTTTAAGAACAACTTTCATTGATTCCGTGAAGCCATAGGCATCCGAATTGTAGCCTTTAAGAAAAGTATTCCCTGACTCCTTATCCCTGCCTATCTTTATGACATTGACTGCTCCTATGCCTTCAGCTTCCTCGCTAAGCGCATCAAGAAATTTCAACACCTCAACTTTATATGGGATTGTGACGTTAAGCCCTTTCAGCAAAGGGTGTCGGTCAATGAGATCCGGGAGCAGATCTACAGTAGGAAGAGGGTAGAGGTCATATCTTGCGGGAATCCCTTCACGCTGGAATTTTTCGTTGAAATATTTAGCAGAAAATGAGTGACCAAGAGTCTTGCCAATCAATCCATATTCTTCTTTTACCATATCACTACCCTTTCTTCTTCCGGACGCCACATAGGGTCGCCCTCCTTTATATCAAATGCGTTGAAAAATTCATCAATGTTTTTCAATGTTGCGTTCGTGCGCAACCTTTCGAGTGAATGAGGATCAGTCTTAGTACGGAGCTTTATTTCCTCCTCCCTGATATTGCTTGCCCAGACATTTGCATAGGCTATATAAAATCTTTGAAGAGGAGACAGGCCGTCGATATTCTCCATCTCCTTATTCTCCCGGCTGTCGAGATATGCCGATAGAGCTATTCGCAATCCACCTTGGTCAGCTATATTCTCACCGAGAGTATATCGTCCATTGGCATGCATACCGGGAGCAACTTCAATTGCATCAAATTGCGCCACGAGTTTGTCGGCAAGAGCCTTGAAGCGATCTGCATCTTCAGGAGTCCACCATTCTGCAAGATTACCGTTTTTGTCAAATTGACGTCCGCTGTCGTCAAATCCATGAGTCATCTCATGGCCAATCACAACACCTATAGCCCCGTAATTGAGAGCATCGTCAGCAGTTGGATCGAAATATGGAGGCTGGAGAATGGCTGCTGGGAAGCATACTTCATTTGTAGTAGGATTATAGTATGCGTTGACGGTCTGCGGAGTCATATGCCATTCCTCCTTGTCTACCGGTCTGTTCATCTTGGAATAATTGTCCTTGACATACCATTTGGATGCCTCAAGCACATTCTCCAGATATGATTTCTTAGGGTCGATATGTATCTCTGAATAGTCTTTCCATTTGTCAGGATAGCCTATTTTGACGGTGAATGTGGAGAGTTTATCAAGAGCCTTCCTCTTAGTCTCATCACTCATCCATGAGAGAGCCTGAATGTGCTTTCCGAGAGATTTCCTGAGATTTTCGACGAGCTTTTTCATATATTCCTTGTTTTCTTCAGGAAAATACTTCTCCACGTATAGTTTGCCGACGGCTTCGCCAAGCATGGAATTGGGGATTGCCATAGCGCGTTTCCAACGAGGTTGCAATTCATCTTTCCCGCTCATCACGCGGTCGTAGAGTTCGAAACTTGCCTCGATAAAATCATCGCTTAGGAGATTGGTGGCATCATTGACAGTCTCAAACGTCATATAATCCTTTATTTCCTGATCCGTGAGAGTCGGGATATATGAAGTGATGAATTTGGTGAAATTCGGATTTGCCACATTAGCCTTGTCTACATTTTCAAGCCCGAGAGCTGCAAAGTATGAATCCCAATCAAAATCCGGATAATTTGACCTTATCTCGTCAATAGTCATCATATTATACCTCTTTTTAGGATCGCGACGGTCTTCACGAGTCATCTTGTTTCGGGCAAATTCAGTCTCGAGTTTGATGACTGCGTTCCATACTCTTTCCTGAGCCTCTTCATCATATCCGATCAGTTCCATAAGGCGCTTCACATAGGTATGATATGCGGTAAGAATAGTGTCATGCTGCTCGTTTTTCTCGAGATAAAAATCCCGGTCTCCAAGCCCGAGTCCTACTTCTCCAATGTGAAGGATATTCATGTCGGAGTTCATGGCGTCAGTGCCTACACCGGTCCCAAAGAAACTGCTTCCGATGCCTGCATGTTGCCAAGCCAAAAGGTGAGCCATATTGGCAGTGTCGGCATTTGCAATCTTATCCAGCAGAGGCAACAGCGGCTGATGACGCTCCCGGTTAAGTCGCGTTTCATCCATCCCCATGGCATAGAGATCGCTCACTTTCTGAGCTATGGTGCCGCGAGTCTTTGCATCTTCATGTTCAGAAAGATTGAGTATCAGATCTTTGAGCTGCTCACGGGCGTTTTCTCGGAGCAAATCAAACATTCCGAAGCGTGAATATTCTGCTGTCAGTGGATGAGCTTTCATCCATCCTCCATTGCTATATTGATAAAAATCCTCTTTAGGAGATATAGAAGTATCAAGATTTGTTTGTTCTATTCCGTGAGACATGAGTCAGATTATTAATTTTTAAATAAGGGCCTTAGGATTTCAGTTCTTCGAGTTCCATTGTTGCCAGTTCCCAGATCGACATTCCGTTTTCAAGGTCTTTCTGTGCTTTGGCATAGGCATCAAGAATTTCCTGAGATGTATCGCCGGCTGCTATCTTATCTTCAATTTCCTTTTGCAAAGATTCGAGTCGTGATATTTCTTCCTCAGCATTTTTCACTTTCTTTTCTGCTTTCTTCACAATCTTTTCTCTCGCCTTTTGCTCTGCATAAGATAGTTTCGGAGCATTTTGAGTCTCGGCAGAAGTCTGAGTTGGAGCCTTGGAGATGCTTTCAGGCTTAGAATTTTCTGAATCTGCAGGTTGCTTGCCGGTAGGGGACTTGGTCAGTTCAAGATCGCGCAGGTTCTCAAGATTTTTCGAGCGAAGGAAATCGTAGATACCTCCAAGATTTTCCTTTACTTTACCTCCACCAAATTCATAGACCTTTTCTACCAGACCGTCCAGGAAATCACGGTCATGACTCACAATTATGACTGTTCCGTCAAAATCGCGAATCGCATCTTTGAGAATATCCTTAGTCTTAAGATCAAGATGATTGGTAGGTTCGTCGAGAATAAGGAAATTGACAGGTTCGAGAAGGAGCTTTATCATCGCGAGGCGAGTCTTTTCGCCCCCTGAAAGCACTTTCACCTTCTTGTCGGAAGCCTCACCTCCAAACATGAAAGCCCCTAATATGTCGCGTATCTTCAATCGGATGTCGCCTACAGCCACATTGTCGATGGTCTCAAATACAGTCAGATTTTCATCGAGCAACTGAGCCTGATTCTGGGCAAAATATCCAATCTTGACATTGTGGCCAAGTTTGAGCATACCGGTATGGTCTATTTCTCCCATGATACACTTCACGAGAGTAGACTTGCCTTCGCCGTTTTTGCCAACGAAAGCCACTTTTTCACCTCTGCGGATACGAAATTCAGCGTGGTCGAACACCTGATGATCGCCATAAGCCTTTCCGACATCTTCAAGAATGAGGGGGAAGTCTCCGGAGCGGGGAGCGGGAGGAAATTTGAGACGGAGTCTGCTATTATCTACCTCATCAACTTCAATCGGAACAATCTTCTCGAGCTGCTTGATGCGGCTTTGCACCTGAATAGCCTTGGTGGCCTGATAACGGAATCTCTCAATGAAAGCCTTAATGTCAGCAATCTGTTTTTGCTGATTTTCGTAGGCTCTCATCTGTTGCTCCACTCGTTCTTTTCTCAACTCAGTGTAAGGAGTATAGCTCACCTTGTAGTCGTAAGCCTTACCGCAAGATATCTCTATCGTGCGTCGCGTCACATTGTCAAGGAACGCGCGGTCGTGGCTCACGAGCATCACTGCACGGGCTTTAGTCTGCAGGAATTGCTCGAGCCATTGGATCGACTCTATGTCAAGGTGGTTGGTAGGTTCGTCAAGAAGTAGAAGATCCGGTTTTTGAAGTAGGATTTTAGCCAGCTCCACGCGCATTCTCCACCCTCCGGAAAACTCCGAAGTAGGGCGGTCGAAATCCTCACGGTTGAAGCCCAATCCTATAAGAGTTTTTTCAACCTCCGCCTCCATATTGTCGGCTCCTTCCATTGCCAGACGATCGTTGAGATACTCAATATCTTCAATCAGTTTGGCATAAGAGTCACTCTCATAGTCAGTGCGGGTGGCAAGCTGATTGTTAAGCTCTTCAAGCCGCGCCTTATGCTCATCAATATGGGCAAAAGCCTTCCGGGCTTCGTTGATGATGGAAGTGTCGTCGGCCAGTTTCATCTGTTGGGGAAGATAGCCGATGGTGACTTCCGAGGGTTTGGAGACCGTTCCGGAAGTGGGTTGTTGCAGACCGGCTATTATCTTGAGCAAGGTCGATTTTCCCGCGCCGTTTTTTCCGGCGAGGCCTATCTTGTCAGTTTTATTGATGACGAAGCTCACGTCAGAGAAAATCGGACGTGCAGAAAATTCCATTGTCAG
>CAYNPB010000076.1:0-1960 GCA_964399005.1 uncultured Sangeribacter sp. | reverse complement strand
TGATGACGAAGCTCACGTCAGAGAAAATCGGACGTGCAGAAAATTCCATTGTCAGATCGTTGACACTTACCATAATGGGGTTTCAGGTTTCGGGTTTCAGGTTTCGGGTTTCAGGTTTCTGGTTTCGGGTCTTAAGTTATTTTGCTTCAGATGCTTCTTTGAAGGCATCCATTATGGCTGTGGGCATTCCGTGGGAGAATGCTCCAAGATGATAGTCGGCATCCGCGTCCATTTCAGGGGCCCAATAGAAAACTCCTGAGCAGGCGCCATCGGTAAGTTTCTTTGAAGCTTTGATGAGGGCATCAATAAACTGTTTCCCTTTTTCCGGTTCGCGAGCATCAACTCCCGTCTCCACAATCATCACCTCGCTGCCATATTTATTTTTGAGATGGTTGATGTTGGCGATGGCATCTACGAGCGTCATGAGTTCACTCTCCTCTTTCTTCCCTTCCATAGCCCAGAAAGGATATACGCTCATTCCGATGACATCCCATTCCACGCCATTGGCTTTCAGATAGTCGAATACGTTGTCGTAGAGATCCTGATTGAATCCATCGTCGAGATGAATGATAGTCTTAGCTTCCGGATATACTTCTTTGACAGCCTTGCATCCTGCCTTTGTGAGTTCGGCATAATTGCGGGGATTCTCATGGAAATTACCCATTGGCCAAAGGAATCCATGTGTAGTCTCATTGCCAACCTGCACCCATTTCACATCAATGCCGTTGTCTTTGAAGAGCTGGAGAGTGGATCGGGTGTGATCGGCAAGAGCCTTAGAGGTCTGCTCTAAATTCATTCCGAGCCATGCCTTGGGAGGATTTTGCTTTCCGGGATCGGCCCACCAGTCGGAATAATGGAAGTCGATCATCACCGGCATACCCAGAGCCTGAGAGCGTTTCGCCATTTTCAAGACATCTTCTGGGGAGCAGAACCCATCTTTGGGATCGACCCACACACGAAGGCGAGTGGCATTCATGCCGTAGTCTTTCATGAGTTGGGTAGTCTCGGTCACTTTGCCGTCCCTATCCTTTGTGAAATGCCCGCGGGCCTCATCAGAGGTAGTGCCGGAGATATCTCCACCGAGCCAGAAGGGCTCGGTGGCAAATCCTGATATCATACACAGCATAGAAGCTGCTGTCAATATTAATCGTTTACTTCTTTTCATCATGATATTTTATGGCCGCTTCCATAAAGGAATGGAAGAGTGGGTGAGGATTGAGCACTGTGCTTGAATATTCGGGGTGATATTGAGTGCCGATCATCCAGCGATGTCCCGGAATCTCTACAACTTCAACGAGATGAGACTTAGGATTCTCACCTACGCAACGCATTCCGGCTTTCTCAAACTCTTCGCGATAAGCATCGTTGAATTCGTAGCGGTGGCGATGACGCTCGCTGATATCTGTGCGACCATAGGCTTCTGCAACAAGGCTATCAGGCGCAAGCTTGCATTCGTAGGCTCCAAGACGCATAGTGCCTCCCATGTCAGAAATATGTTTCTGCTCTTCCATCATGTCGATGACATTATGCTTCGTCTGAGGATCCATTTCTGTGCTGTTGGCATCAGTGTAGCCAAGTACATTGCGTGCAAATTCTATCACCATACATTGCATTCCGAGGCAAATGCCGAATGTAGGAATATCGTTTTCGCGACACCATTTCAGGGCTACAAATTTTCCTTCTATTCCACGGTTTCCGAATCCGGGAGCGATAATTACCCCGTCGAGACCCGCCATCATCTCGCCTACATTCTCATCAGTGAGTTTTTCGCTATGGATATACTTGAGATTGAGTTTATGATGGCAATAAGTGGCAGCCTGAAAGAGAGACTCATTGATCGATTTGTAGGCATCCTGAAGTTCGACGTATTTCCCAACCAGTCCGATTGTCACAACTTTTTCAGCGGTGCGGATTTTCTCCACAAAATCAAGCCAAGGCTTCATATGCGGTTTGCCATAGA
>CAYNPB010000075.1:0-11819 GCA_964399005.1 uncultured Sangeribacter sp. | reverse complement strand
TGCCGAGGAAGATGATGCGGTCCATCATAAGGCGTGAGAATACATCCATTTGAGTTACGTTGAGCTGGCGCTCTTCGAGGATGTAAGGGTTCATATAGTCGGCGTGAGGCACGGTCACTGCACCTGCCTGACGATTGATGGCTTTCTGATAGCCATCAAGCATATTGCTGTTGATGCCGAGATGCTTTACGGCAAATTTTTCAAAATCATTCATATTCTTTTGTTTAATTCATAATTCATAATGCATAATGCATAATTTTAGAGCAGCTCCAACTATTTCAACCACTTCAAAGCCTTAACATAGACGGCGATGCAGAAGTCCGCATCGCCGTCTATTGAGAATTATGAATTGTGCATTATGAATTATGCATTCATAAAATTTCCTTAGATTAAGCTTCAGCGGGAGTGAAGAGCTTGTTGAATTCTTCTACGCTTACGTTCTTTTCGTCGAGAGTCACGGCATTCTTGATGGCACTGAAGAGCTTGCTTTCGAGAGCCTGCTGGCGAACCTGGTCGCCTTGCTTGCCGCTTACGATCTCCTGAGCATATTTCTCGAGGATGTCTTCAGGGACGTTTGGCATGCCATACTGTGCAAACTGGTTGCGAGCGATAGCCTTAGCGAGCTCAATGACGTCGGCCTGCTCGAGTTTGACTTCGAGAGCCTCAGCAATCTTGTCGCTGACGAGCTGCCATACGAGCTGCGGACGAGCGCTTGCATATTCTGCTTCAATATTCTCATCGTTGAGGCTTTCGTTGGCCTGCTTGAGATAATCTTTGAGCACTGCGTCAGGAAGTGTGATTTCACCTACTGCGTTCAGGATGGCGTCTTTGGAGTCGATTGTAAATCGGAAGTCGCTGTCGTTGCTGAGCTGAGCTTCGATCATTTCCTTCACATTCTTCTTATATTCTTCCTCATCTTTCACTGCATCCTTACCAAAAAGCTGGTCGTAGTATTCCTGTCCGAGTTCTGCAGGACGAAGCACGATTGAGTCTGTCACCTCAAACTGGAAGTCACCCTTATGGTTTTCTACGTCGTCCTTGTCGATATGAAGCATAGAGCTCAGTTCAACAGGATTGCCATCGCATGTAGCTGCAGGATTGAAAGTGAACTTGTCGCCTACCTTCTTGCCTACGAAGAGAGCCTTCTGCTCGTCGCTCTTGAAATGCTCAGGACCTACGATGCCGTTTTCAACCACGATGCCACCTTCCTTGACTGTGCCATCCTCGTTGAGCTCTGTGATGATACCTTTCACAACTGAATTGCTTTCAATGGTCTCGTCAGATTCCTGCTTGCCGAAACGGCGGCGGAGGTTCTGGTCTTGTTCAGCTACCATCTGGTCGGTCACCTCAATATTGTAGTAGGGCACCTTAAGGTCTTTGTTGACCGGAGATACGATTTCAGGAGCGAGTCCGACACGGAACTTGAATGTGAAATCATCGTTCTTGATGTCAAACTTCTCGTCAGCTTCCGGAACCGGGTTGCCGAGAACGCGGAGCTTGTTGTCCTTTATATAATTGTAGAGAGCGTCAGAAGTGGCTTTGTTTACCTCATCATATTTTACAGCCTCGCCATATTTCTTCTGGATGAGAGCTGTAGGAGTCTTACCGGGACGGAAACCGGGTTCAGGACGGTTTTTCGCGATATTCTTCAGGGTTTTCTTTACGTTGTCAGCATAGTCTGCTGCAGCGAGTTCGACGGTGATGATACCGTTTACGTCGTCGATCTTTTCAAACGTTACGTTCATTTTTTATATTTGTTTTATTTCAATTTTTACAATTGCTACTCTACTAATAACAATAACCGTGCCAATTCTTTCGGTGGGATATTGCTATTTTTAAGTCATTTTTGGATTATTGCGCAAAATTAACAAAAAAAATTGAGATGTCAAAATACTAATAACCCAACTTTCGCTCGTGAAGTTGAAAGAGATAAGCTTATTGCTTTGTCAGTGAGATGCGACAGGGAGTATTATAAATTCGAAATTATGAGGGTGTGAGGTCGTGATGCGCTGATGGGGGAGTGGTCCACCTTGTCCGCAACTTGCTCCTCCCAGTCCGGTGACGCCTGCGTCGAGATGAAGCACTGTCCGGTTGCTCTCAGGGAGTTTATAGGGATGGTCGGTCATAAGCAATTCCATTTCAGAATATGGAGTAGCAGTCACCGACATCCCTTTCGGAGCGATAAATTTGATTCCTATCCCATCTTCACTCAGAGCTGCCCATCTTACATCTTCATGATTTCCGTTGCTTTGCGGGCGAGTATAACTTACAAAATTATCCTTCACTTTGCTTGAATATTTACCGATGAATTGTCCGCTCTTTCGGTCGGAATAATTCTCCACCGGACCTCTGCCATAGTAAGAGAAATCAGAATAATTATCCGGTAGTTCCATCACATATCCGAGGCGAGGAAGAATCAGAGTAGTATCATTGGCAGAAATCTCTGCATTCATCCTTATCGTCCCGTTAGGGCTGACTTCCCATTTTTGATTAGTGACGAACTTGAAATCGTCAGGTCCGAAGAGCGCCGATTCCGACTCATCAATGGAGTAAGTGCCCTTTGAATTGCCGTTTCCGCCTATCATTTTCCCTCCCTTTGGAGCCTGAGACTCCACTGTGAATGACAGCACAGCATCGCCATTGGGATTCATTTGAATATTGCGTCCGATCACTTTGTGCTGAAGATTGTAAAGACCTTTAGCAAACCAATCCTCATATATCCATGCGTCGTTGTTTAGATATGCTCGGAATGCATCGAGTTGAGGACCTTTCCCGGGCAAAAACATATCCCTATCTTCATAACGCAGACTGTAGATAGTGCCTTTCTCTAAGTCAAATTCTACTTCAAAGGATTCTCCCGAGATACTGGTTCGTCCGTCGTTTTCACTAATTTTCAGTTTAGAGGAATTGCTTGTTCCCGAGTCGGCTATCTTGAATGAGTCTTCAAGGCTTAATGGCAGTTGTTGCGCCATCTGAGAGTAGCCGGCACTTGCCCACGGCATGTCTTTAGCCAAACAGAATTCTACATTTACAAAATATTCTGATTCCGGATTCAGTTTCTGAGTATTGATAGGGAGAGTGATCATCCTTCTTTCGCGTGGACGAATGCCGTTTTTCTCTGCATCAGATAGAATGCCATTCTCAACTTCTTCTCCATCTTTATAGAGGTGCCAGCTTACGTCATAGTCATCGAGAGATGAGAAATAGTTTTTATTGAAAATTTCAATCCGTACTGTTTTGATATCAATGGGGCTGACACCAACATTCTGGTATACTTTTTTCACTTCTGCATATTGGGGCTTAGGAGTGCGGTCTCCAAAGAGTATTCCATTCATTACAAACTGGCCGTCGGTAGGGGAGTCGCCAAAATCGCCTCCGAATGCAAGATACTTCTCACCCTCCGGAGTGTAATTATAAAGAGACTGATCGATCCAATCCCATATTGCTCCACCCATAAGGAAATTTGTGCTTTCCATTGCTTCCCAATAATCTTCGAGTCCTCCTACGGCGTTGCCCATAGAGTGTGCATATTCTGAGATATGGAAGGGGTATTTTATGTCGGCCGTGCCGGTGACAGCCTCTCTTACCCATCGTATGGACGGATATTGATTCGAGCCGATGTCGACTATGTCATTATTGCGCTCATATTGCACCGGGCGAGAAGAATCAAAAGCCTTGATTGCATTGTAGGAAGTTATGAAATTTTTGCCGGGCCCTGCTTCATTGCCAAGCGACCAAATCACTACTGAAGGATTATTCACGGATGAATGCACCAGTTCCATGTCGCGTGCTACATGTGCCGCTTCCCATTCCGGCACATGTGAAAGCGAAGCCTTTCCATAGTAATATTCATGCGACTCAAGATTCGCCTCATCCTCCAGATATAAGCCATATTTGTCAGTGAGATAATACCAATAAGGATCGTCAGGATAATGAGAATTGCGCACATGATTGATGTTGGCGCGCTTCATCATCATCACGTCTTCCTCCATCTTTTGGCGAGAAAGAGTGTGGCCGGTGGCTGGGTCGGTCTCATGCCTATTGACACCCTTTAGCTTCACGGGGCGTCCATTGATGTAGAAGTAACGACCTGCAAGCCCGAATTCATCTTTGTCGGCAGGTGTGTCAAGAATCTCTATTTTGCGGAATCCAACGTAGGTGGAGACAGTCTCTATCACTTTTCCTGCGCGATCTGTAAGTTGGCCTACAAGTACATATCTCCAGGGCTCTTCTGCACTCCACTTTTTAGGTGACGGCACCTGCAGGATAGTTTTTACCTCTGTCTCAGCACCCTCTGCTACAACGATAGGATCTGAAGTTGCCGCAACTTCATCTACCATTTCATTGTCGTCGGAATAAAGCTGACATTTATAGAGCGAATAATTCATTCTTAAGCCTTTTGCCTCTTTGGAAGAAAGATTGCGGATAAAAGATGATATATTCAAGGTGGCATCTTTATAGTCTTTATCCAAGTCCGGTATCACTACCAAATCGCGCACTTGCAGAGCAGGGGTAGAAGTAAGCGAGACCCCGCGGAAGATTCCGGGGAGTCGGAACATGTCCTGAGCCTCTAAAAAAGAGGCATCGCTGTTGCGATAGACTTCCACGGCTACCGTATTTACTCCCTTTTTAATATAAGGAGTGATATTGAAGCGTGCGGCATTTCGTGAATTCTTGCTGAATCCCACATACTTGCCATTGATCCAGAGATAGAAGAAGGAGTCTACACCGTCAAAGTTGATATATACTTCCCGTCCTTTCCAACTTTTGGGGATGGTGAAGTCACGTCGGTAAGAACCCACTTCGTTGCGGGCGTCGAATGTGGTCCAATTCTCCGGAGGGGTTCTCATCACTCCTCCCTTCCAGTCACCTTCCTTTACTTCATGCCAGAAAATGACAGGTTGGTTCACATAGATTGGAGTTCCGTAACGCTGCGAGCCGTCTTCCTGAATGCCGGCAATGTTCCAATTTGAAGGTACTTTTATGCTGTCCCAAGCCGACACGTCAAATTGGGGATCCATGAAGCGATCCGGACGCATATCCGGACTCTTGACCCAATTGAATTTCCAATCTCCATCGAGTGACAGCCAATATCGGCTGTTTTCCGGAAGCACTTTTCGAGCTGATGCAATATCCTGGAATGTGAAAAAGCGAGCCCTCGGCATTTCCTTATTGTAGGCTAAGGAATCCGGACACTGCCATTCATGGCCTCCCGGAGCCTTGTCATTGCCATAGAAGAAACCCTTTAGGAAAGATGTTCCTCCGGCTGCTAACGTGCCTGCCAAAAGAAGTATAGAAGTTGAAAAGAAATTTTTGATCATGATCAGGAATGAATAGTCACGAGGGTAGCACCGAATCCATATTCTTGGAATGAAGCATCCTGAAGTTCACATTTTGGATAATCCTTCTTGAGAAGATCGCGCACAGCTTTGCGTAGCACACCATCTCCTTTGCCATGAATGAACACGATTTTTTGCCCTTTGCGTTTGGAGTTTTCCTTCATAGTCTTGCGCACAGTGTCGAGCTGAAGCTGAAGCATATCCTTATTTTCCATTCCAGCAGTCGAGTCTACAAGAGAATTGATATGAAGATCCACTTCAATAAGTGGGAGAAGTTTATGAGGATTCAGTTCTTTTCCTCTGGAGTTCTTTTTCTCCGGATTGTCTTTTGGTTTGGCTTGCGCCAAGGTAGCGGCGTAGTCTGATACTAAAGATGACATATCAGCCTGAGCTTTGTCATCCTTCACGAAAGAAATCTCCATAACGGGAGTCTCGAAATATATTCCGGGACGGAAGCAATGAAGCTTGAAGAATTTTGAGAGATCCAGACGGCGGCTGATGGTGGCTGAGGGTTTCAGTTCAAATTCTTTATCTTTCTTATATGCTATGTATTGCACTGCTATTTTCTCATAGTCATTAAGTTCACCTTGTCGGATTACAGCCACATCAATCAGTTCGTTGGGAGCAACTTCACCGGCATAGACGGTGTGCCATCCTCTTTCATCTGCACTGCGGCGCAAGAAAGTGAAGAAGAGAAAATAGTTGGAGTCATTGACCAGCACAGCATTGAAATCAGACTTGCTCAAGTCTCGAATAGAGATAGGTTCGAATGCAACGGCGATATTCAGTTTGTCGCCATATCCGGTCTCTACAATCTTTTGGGGTTGTTGTGTCGCCGGGGAGTTGATTTGTGTGGGAGTTGGAATTTCCTTGGAGGTTTGGGCGGGACGGTTTTTTGCTGCGTCAAAAGCTTTCTGGTCGAAGAAAAGGTTTGGCCCACCGGTCTTTTTTTCATGGCCGGCCGGTAGCACCACTACCAATTCGTTGATAAGGACAGGAGTCTCAAATCCATCTTCATCCACATATGCAACTTTTCCTTCAATTTTTCGCACAACGCCGCCACCGACGGCGTTGAGATATCTTACTGTATCGCCTATTTTTATCATTGGTTATTGGGGTTGTTGAGTTGTTGGGTTAGGGGTTGATGGGTTAGGGGCGTGTTTGGCCGTTGCCTTTGACTATCCATTTATAAGTAGTCAGTTGGTCGAGACCCATCGGACCGCGAGCATGGAGTTTCTGGGTTGATATTCCGATTTCTGCGCCCAGTCCGAATTGAGCTCCGTCGGTGAATGATGTCGGAGCATTGACATAGACACAAGCAGCATCTACGTTTCGGCAAAAAATGTCGGCAGCCAGAGAGTCTTCAGTTACTATAGCCTCGCTATGTCCGGAGCCATACTTTGCTATGTGGCTCAAGACTTCTTCAAGATTGTCTACAGTCTTGATTGCCATTGCAAAACTAAGGAATTCCCGACCGAAATCTTCATCTTCTGCATGTCTTAGCAATTCTTCGGGATATTTCCCACGAAGCCCTACAAATGCTCTTTCATCAGCGTATATCACTACATCATGGGCTCTCAAAGGATCACAAATTTGTCCAATATTGCAAAGCATACCGGAATTGATTAAGACGCAATCGAGAGCATTGCATACACTAACCCTTCTTGTCTTGGCATTGTTGACTATGGCAGCAGCTTTCTCTATGTCGGCTTCCTTGTCAATATAAGTGTGGCACACTCCGGCCCCGGTCTCAATGACCGGAACTGAGGAGAGAGCCCTGACGCTATCAATTAGCTGTCGGCTTCCACGAGGAATAATTACGTCTACTATGCCTCGTGCTTTCATCAATGCCTCTCCGGCTTCTCTGGTGGAAGGAAGAAGAGTGACTACCGAGGGATCCACGTCCATTTCTTTCAGGGAGCGGTGGATTGACTCTACAATTGACCGGTTGCTCATATCCGCATCATGCCCACCTTTCAGCACACATGCATTGCCGCTCTTGAAGCAGAGAGAGAAGACATCGGCAGTGACATTCGGGCGAGCTTCGAAGATGACACCTATCACACCGAACGGAACGGCTACTCGAGTTATTTCAAGGCCGTTCGGGCGAATCCTTTTGTCGATCACTTTCAAAGGAGATGGAAGTGCCGCTACAGCTCTCATGTCGTCGGCTATAGCTTTTATTCGGGCTTTGGTAAGCAAAAGGCGATCTCGCTTGGGATTGGTCGGATCCATCCTTTGCATATCTATTTCATTAGCTTCAAGGATGGTGTCGGAATCCGCCTCAAGATTGTCGGCAACGTGGAGTAGGGTCTCCGATATCTTTGCGTCGTCGATATTGATAAGGACTGCCGAGGCTTCTTTGGCTTTTTCTATGATTGTAGAAGTTGTCATCTGTTGTTATTCTATGTAAAGATAATCGTAATGAATGAGGGGTTTGCACCCGTGATGTCCCATCACTCTCTTTGCTTCTTCTGCACTGTAGGATATACGTCCTATTCCGATTGTGTCTCCGTAGATGTCGACTACTTTGACAAGGTCGTCTCTCTCAAAGTCACCTTCAATATTAGTTACGCCTACTGGGAGAAGTGAGGTTGCCTTTGAAGAAGCAAGAGATTCGGCTGCTTTTTCATTGACTTGCACAGTTCCTTTCACGAAACCTTCGCTATGAGCAATCCAGCGTTTCATGGAAGATACCGGATTCTGAGAAGGCAAGAATCTTGTGCAAGGGGTATCGGGATTCTTGTCAAGGAGTATATCTGTCAAAATGTTTTCGCGCCTGCCATTGGCTATGATCACCTCTATTCCCTCATCGCTGACCTTACGGGAGATGCGATGCTTTGTCACCATTCCCCCTCTTCCGAACCCTGACTTCTCAGAGACGATGACGCTGCTTATTTCATCCTCTTGGCCAACAATAGGGATGAGTCTGGCTCCCTCTTTTCGGGGATCGCCATCGAAGATGCCATCTATATTGCTCAATATCACAAGAGCATCGCAATCAAGCATTGTGGCAATTAGGCCTGAAAGCTCATCGTTGTCAGTAAACATCAGTTCGGTGACGCTTATGGTGTCGTTTTCATTCACTATAGGAATCACACCTGCCTCCAACATGACCTCCATGCAATTTCGTTGGTTGAGATAATGGCGTCGGGTGGCGAAACTCTCTTTCATAGTAAGCACTTGGCCTACACGGACTCCATGATCGAGGAAGAGATCGTAGTATCTGTTGATGAGTTTCACTTGTCCAATGGCTGAGAAAAATTGCCGTTGGCTCACTCCGTCAAGCCTCGAGGTGTCCATGTCTCTGCATTCACCCCGTCCGCAAGCCACAGCACCGGAAGAAATAAGTATTATTTCCATTCCGGCATCGCGAAGTCGGCACACTTGGTCTACGATGGCTGAGACTCGTGTCACGTCAAGTGAGCCATCCTTACGTGTCAAAACGTTGCTTCCTATTTTGATCGCTACCCTCATTTCAGTCGGCTATAAGATTCAAAACCATAATTCATTCCGGAAGGAGTCTCAAAGAGTTCAGACTTGTATGTCAGCTCCCAACCATCCGGAGTAAATTCAGGAAAGAAAGTGTCGACATTGTCAGGAGTATCATAAATATGAGTTACTTCGAGCTTATCAAGAATAGGGAATGCTTCTTCATAAATCTGGCCGCCACCTATAATGAAGATTTTGTCTGCTCCTTCAGCTTTGCGTGCTAATTCAAGAGCTTCTGTCAGAGAGTGGGCTACGAGGGTGTCTTCGGCATAATAATCCGGGTTTCGCGTGACTACAATGTTTGTGCGTCCCGGAAGGGCTTTCGGAAGAGAATCACGTGTCTTGCGCCCCATTATGATGGGATGTCCCATCGTAAGACTCTTGAATCTCTTAAGATCCTCCTTTATGCGCCATATCAAATCTCCATTAAATCCAATCTCAAAATCATCGCCCATTGCGACGATTGCATATATTTCTTGTCCGATATTTTTCATAATTTTTTACTATTTTGGGATAAAAATACAAAATTAGAAAAAAAATGCGAATAATAACGCTATTATTTAATAAAGTTGGTATTTTAGGGTCTAATTTAGTTTATGAGCTGTGATCTTAATCTTAAAAGCTTATTAATTTGTTAATTTCTTAGGTACACAGAACCTGAAACCTGAAACCTAAAAATATGGAAATACGAAATCAGAATCTGACAAGATATATAACTCCGCTGCGTGAAGGAGGATCTCTTCCGGCTTTGGCGGAGGCGGACGATGGATTTAAATACGTCGTCAAGTTTCGCGGTGCCGGACATCGGGAGAAGGCCTTGATAGCAGATTTTTTAGGCAGTGAGATAGCTCGTGCCGCCGGTTTCCTGGTCCCTGAGCAAGTCTTCCTGAACTTAGATGAATACTTTGGTCAGGCTGAAGGAGATGAAGAGATACAGGATCTGCTGAAATGGAGTCAAGGTCTCAATCTCGGAGTGCATTATCTGCAAGGTGCAATGACGCTTGATCCTTACGTGAATCCTGTAGATGAGAATCTGGCTTCAAGAATAGTTTGGCTCGACACCTTCATCACAAATGTAGACAGGACAGTGAAAAACACTAATATGCTTGTATGGCATTCGGAAACCTGGCTTATCGATCATGGCGCTTCATTCTATTTTCATCATGCGTGGAGCGATTGGGAAAAGAGTGCGCTCACTCCATTTCCTTATATAAAAGATCATGCGCTGCTTCACAAGGCTACCCGAATGAAGGAGGCTGACTACATGATACGTCAGAAATTGACTCCAGAACTACTTTCTGAGATTGTGGATGCTATTCCCTCCGATTGGTTGCGTTGGGATGAAGCATCTCCTGAAGAAGGAGAAGAAAGAAGAGAGGTATATAGGAAGTTTCTTATAAAGAGACTTAATGAAGTTGACATCGTAAAGGCTGTGGAAGATGCAAGAGCTAAACAAATATGAATATGCAGTGGTGCGCTATGTGCCTCGAGTGGAGCGTGAAGAATTCATCAATGTAGGTTTGGCCATGATGTGCAAGCGTCGCCGCTGGATCAAAGTCGCCATATGCATTCCAGAAGGAAAACTTTGTGCCATGTGTCCCGACACCGACAAAGATATTTTAGAGCGTCAGCTTCAATCCTTTATTGAGATAGCGGAGGGAAAGAGGGAAGCCGGCCCTGTGGCTCAATATCCGGTAGAGGAGCGTTTCCGTTGGATTTCAGCTGTGAAGAGCAGTGTGATCCAGACTTCCCGGCCTCACCCGGGTCTTTGTGAAGATCTCGACGCAACTTTCGCCCGACTTTTCGAAGAGTTGGTGCTTTAGAATGCATAATGCATAATTGTTAATGTAAAATGCATAATTATGACTAAAAAAACGGCTTATCTCCTCGGAGATAGCCGTTTTTCCGTTTTTGTATAGCGGTTTTATTATTTATTTTTCTTTTCAGCCTTAGGCTGTTTAGCCTGCTTGGCAGCACGCTTCGCCTCCATATCAGCCTTGTTGGCTTTGTATTGCTTAAGCTGGTCTTTGTCGAGGATTTTCTCAATTTCCTTGTCAAACTCAGCACGGATCTTCTGCATTTCCTCTTTGCTCTTAGCCTTCATCTCAGACTTAGATTTCTGCTCTTCAGTCTTATTCTTTTCGCGGAGAGCCTTGAGCTGCTGCTGCTGAGCTTCGGTGAGAGTTATTCCCTTGAACATCGGGTTCTCTCCATTTTTATGACCCACCTTGCCGTGACCTTTGCCACCTCTGCGGTCGCCCTTAGCCTTATTGCCGGATTTGCCCTTGTGCTGACCATTCTTTCCTTCCTTGCAGCATGCCTTGCCTTCTTCCTTAGCGCAATTCTTAGTGTCTTTGGTGCATTCAGTGCATTCCTTTTTCTGTTCTGTTTTTGCGTCCTGTGCGTTAGCTGCTGTTGGTATCGCGATCATCGCTGCGAGAGCGAGTGAGAGTGTCATAAGAATCTTCTTCATCTTTGTTTTCGTTTAAATTAAGTTTTGATTTTTTGATTGAAACTTGTATACAACTTCAGATTTTACGATTCTTTGACCCGAGGATTAAGCGAAGGTTTAAGGTAAATTTTTATTTTAGTATATTTTAACAAGCTTGAAGATTAAGAGCCCATCTCAAATTATGTGAGATGGGCTCTTAGCAATATTTTGACAAAAGATTCCGGCAAGCGCACATTATAAAGCTTGAGGGCATCTTTAAAGAGGGGTGCGATTTCTTCATCATTGAATCCTGCAATGCCACAACCGATGCGCGTCACATAGAAAGTATTTTGGTCGCAGTTGCTTGCAAATTCTATGAATTCATCCACGTAAGGTTTGATAGTCTCCACGCCCCCTTGCATCGTCGGGATGGAATAGCTTTGTCCTTGAAGTCCTACACCTTGACCCTCAATGGCCCCAAACTTCAAGCGTGCGATTCTCGCGGCTCCTCCTGCATGATGACCTGCAAGATTGCTGCCAAAAACAAATATCTCGTC
>CAYNPB010000074.1:3198-11856 GCA_964399005.1 uncultured Sangeribacter sp. | reverse complement strand
CTGCCACCTGGCTGTCGTCGCCTGCTGCGTCAAGCACCCAGTTGTGGTCGTAGCCGTTGCCGTTTTTGATCTGGTCGAAGTCGATCTTTTCAATATCTTCACCCACCACTTTGGCTGTAGTGAAATCCATCGGTGTGTCTTTAACGTCGAGAATCTCTCCTGTAGTCATGTAAGTGGCATCCACCGGAGTATAGCGGGCTGCATTCACTGTCAGGATATTGTTGGTGATAGGTTCGTTGGGATCTCCATTCAGATTGAAATATGAGTGGTTGGTCATGTTGATGACTGTCTTCTTGTCAGTAGTGGCCTTGTAGTCAATGTCAATGGCGTTGTCGCTAAGAAGCGTGTACGTGACAGTCGCCTTTACGTTGCCCGGGAAGTTGTTGTCACCGTCAGGGCTGTCCATTGTCAGCACGAGGGTGGAATCGTTGAGCTGGTTGGCTTCATACACTTTATATTGCCACCCTGAGAATCCTCCGTGAAGGCAGTGCCCGAAATTGTTCTTCGGAAGTTGGATGGTGTCGCCGTCTATCACTATCTTGCCCTGATTAATGCGGTTGGCATAGCGTCCGATAGATGCGCCGAAGTCGCTTTGGTTATTTTGTGGGAAATAGGCCTGAACGCTGTCGAATCCGAGCACGACATCCTTGAAGTCGCCATTGCGGTCTGGCACCATTATTGATACAATGCGTCCTCCGAAGTTGGTCACGCACACCTCCATGCCATTGGCATTCTTAAGTGTGTAAAGTGCTGTCGGTTTCCCCTCATATTCGCTTACAAAATTCTGAGGATCAAGCCCGGAAAGAGTAGTTTTTGTTTCCTCTTTTGAGTTGCAGGCTGACAGCGCGAGCATCCCTGCTGCCATCGCCATAAAAGTTCTTGTCGTCTTAATCATGATATTATAAGTTATTATAGTTTTTGTCGGTGTAAATTGATAAAACTCAAGAAAATTGAGTGTAAAAACTACACTTTATCCTTTCGGCCGTAAAATTACTACAACGCTTCCTAATCTCCAAATATTATCATATGTTCTACAACATATTTTTATGTTATTTTTTTTAATTCGAAATTTCTCTCTTTTTTCCTAAACTATCAAAAACGGGGATTGTTACATTCAATATAGACTATATCTCGCCTATCCATATGCAATCACAAGATAAGCCCAACACCAATCCTCCTGCCGACAACGCAGCAGAACAAGATAAAGTAGCCGGGAAGAAGCCTAAGCGCCATCTAATTCGGAATCCTTGGATCCGTCGCCCTTTGAAGGTGCTCGGATGTCTTATCATCTTAATTCTTCTCATCCCGGTCCTCCTTTATGTTCCACCTGTACAGGATTTTGCCGTCAAGACTGCCACAAAGATAGTGGCCGACAAGACCGGCATGAAGATCGGAATCGACCGCTTACGCCTCAAATTCCCTGTCAATCTCTCTCTTTCCGGTGTGAGCGTGATTGAAGCTGCCGGCGACACTATGGTGATGGCTCGGGAAGCGGTCGTAGATGTTAAGCTCCGTCCTCTTCTTGGCCTTGACGTGCAGATAAAGAAACTCAAGCTCCGCGATGGCTACTACCGTATGCTTTCTCCGGACTCTTCTATGCTGATGACTATTAAAGCCGGTCTCCTTGAAGTTGACGACAAGTCAAGCGCCAATATCCGCACAAGTGAGATTTCCCTCAATGAAGCCCGTCTTCGCGATGGCGAGATTTCACTCAATATGGATGTGTGGAAGCAAAAACCTACTCCTCAAGACACCACATCCACTCCTTTTTATATTACTGCCAACAAACTCAACATCGAGAATATGACATTCTTGATGACGATGCTCCCTACCATCGACACTTTGAAGTTTCATACTTCGCGCCTTGTTGTCGATGAGGGAGTGGTGGATTTGCGCACCAATTCGATTCGCATCTCCGACGTGACCGCTTCTCATGGCGATGCACTGATGCTGGCTCCTTCGCTTGAATATGTCAAGGAGCATCCGGCCCCCGCGCCCGATACCACTTCTGCTCCTTCAGCTCCGACTACCGTGGTGGCCGATCGCATTACGCTTACAGATTTTAATGCCAGATATGCCGTGCAGGGTTCCCCCGCTGTCCGTGGTTTCGATACTAATGACATACGTTTCTCCGGGCTTGATATTGAACTTGAGAATTTCTACAATCAGGCGGCCAATATCACTCTTCCTATCACTTATCTTAAAGGTTCTGAGCAGTGCGGACTGACCATCACGGAAGGTAAAGGCACATTCTCAATGGACTCAACCGGAATGATGCTCAAGAATTTTGATATTCGCACTCCATTTTCTCAGGTGCAAGCCACCGCAGCCATCCCGAATGCACTCCTCGCGTTCGAACCCTCAGCGCTTCTTGATGTTGATCTCACCGCAAGCATTGGCATGGACGATGTGAATAGCTTTATGCCCGATCTCTCCACATACACTTCTGCTGTCCCTGCTTTGACCCCGCTCAACGCCCGTATCCTTGCCAATGGTGAGCTTGGCGATGCCGCTATTGAGCAATTTGATGTGGCCCTCCCGGGCACTCTCTCGCTTCGTGCCAAAGGAAATGCGAAAAATGCACTCAATATTAAGGAACTCGTGGCAAACCTCACGTTTGAAGGCGAACTCCGGCGTCCCGATATAGTGAAGAAATTCGTGGCTCTCGATGGCTTCTCTATTCCTACCCTGAATATCGTCGGAAAGGCCTCTGCCAACCGTGAGAACTACGCTGCCGATTTCAAGCTGACCACTCCGCATGGAAATGTTGCAGCCGACGGTCATGTAGGAATGAATTCTGAGCGCTACGATGTCAAGGCTGCAGTGCATAGCCTCAATGTAGGCGCATTTATCGGCGATAAGACAATTGGGCCTGTCACAGCTTCCCTTTCTGCAAATGGTGCAGGCTTCAATCCAGAAAAGAGGGGAGCGCATACCGATGTGCGCCTCGATCTTGCGAGTGCCGTTTATAATGGCCATGACATCAAGGATATTACTCTATTCGCTACCCTTCAGAATGAAGATTTCACTGTCAAGGCCAATTCTCCCAATCCTCTTCTTTCTTTCGACATTGAAGGAAATGGCCGCATTTCAGACAATTTATATCAGGCCGACATTTCTGCCGATATCCACAACGTGGATCTTCATGCACTTGGATTCTCGGAGACCAAGAATTCCGGAGGTGCCAACCTTCACCTTTCCGGAACGGCCTCACCACACACGTGGCTTTATGATGTCGACCTGAAAGCCGATAATGTCGATTGGCATCTCGAGAGTCAGGATTATAATATTCCTGATGGTATCGACCTTAAATTCGTTTCTACTGCCAATGACACCCGATGCCTACTCGACGGCCGGGGCACGTCTGTGCAGTTCCTGTCTTCTGTCGGGTTGAAACCTCTCATCGATGGTTTCACGCAGGTGTCGGCTATGGTGCCCAAGATGTTGGAAGATAAGCGTCTCGATGTGGAGTCGCTGGAGCAGAAACTGCCCCCGTTCAAGCTGACGGCCAATGTTGATGGCTCAGGATTGGCTTCCGAATTCCTCGGCCCGATGAATTTGGGATTCAAAGATTTCTCTCTCGATCTTAATAAAGATTCGATTATTAATGGCAATGCCGTGCTTAATTCATTGCGCACTGAGTCGATGCGTCTTGATACAATAACGCTCGATCTTAAGTCGCGTGGCGCTTTGCTCGATTATATCGTGCATCTTGGCAATCGCCCCGGCACATTCGACGAGTTTGCCGACGTCAGGATGAGCGGATATCTGGGCGAAAACCGTCTGTCGGCTTATCTCGTGCAGCATAATATCAAGAAGAAAATGGGATATCGACTCGGTTTCACCGCCTCTTTGGCTGATTCTATCATGTCGCTGCGCTTCACTCCGCTGAAGGCTACCATCGCCTACCTTCCATGGACTTTCAATCTCGACAATTACATTGATTTCAACATTAATTCTCGCAAGCTTCAGGCCAATCTTCAGGCAAGTAGCGACCAGAGCAGCATCCTTCTGCGATCTGAGAAAAACGAGCAGGGGCTCGACAATCTCCATCTTAATCTGACCAACATAAAAGTGGAGGATTTCCTTCATATGATGCTCAATCCGCCACCTGTGCAGGCGACGCTCAATTCTGATATAAATGTTCGTTATACCGGCAAGGCGCTTGTGGGAAAGGGTAATCTGAATATCTCTGATTTCTTCTATGAGCGTAAACGTGTGGGTGATTTCGACTTCACTTTGGCTGCCGGAATGGGCAATAAGGGTAAGAGTGCCGGAAAGGTTGGTCTCGTGATAGATGGGGCTGAAGCGGCAGCTGTGCAGTTTGTGCTGGCTCCGGATTCCATTAATCCTTCCGGTGGTATGCTCGCCGAGCGTCTGAAGCTCATCCTGACAAAGTTCCCCCTCGCCATAGCCAATCCGTTCTTCCCGCCTCAGACCATGAAACTCTCCGGAGCCTTAAATGGCGATATGAGCTTGAGCGGAAGTTTTACGGCACCGGTGCTTAATGGTAGCATTTCATGCGACTCTGTAGGTCTCTTCGTGAATATGCTCGGCACCCGCTTCCGTTTCGGTGGCAATCCGATAACGGTGACAGATAATGTGCTTGATTTCCATGAGTTCAATATCTTCGCTGTCAATAACAATCCTCTCACTCTTCGAGGCACCGTCGATGCCACTAAGATGAGCGATATGAAGTTTGATCTTTCTGCAAAGGCTTCTAATATGCAGCTCGTAGGCGGAAAGAGCAACAGCGCCGACCTCACCGGCAAACTCTTCACCGACCTCGACGCCACAGTGCAAGGCCCGATGTCGATGATGAACATAGATGCCACTGTCAATGTGCTTCCCACTACCGACGTGACATATAATATGGCCATGACTTCTGATGCCCTTTCGCCGGGCACCGTAGCTGACAATGTGGTGAAGTTTGTCAATTTCTCCGATTCGACTCAGGTGGCAAAGGCTGATTCCCTCACTTCCACTCTTGGAATGAGAATCACGGCTAAGGCGATCATATCGCAGGGGACTGAGGTGACGGTGAATCTTGGCGATCAGGGCAAGGTGTTGTGCAACCCTTCCGGAACTCTCAATTATTTCCAGAATTATCTCGGCGACATGAAGCTCAACGGCACTCTCTACACCGGCAATGGTTATGCCAACTATAATATTCCGGTCATAGGAAAGAAAGGTTTCACTTTCGCGCAGAATAGCCATATCACGTGGAGTGGCGATATAATGAATCCGGCTCTTTCGATTCAGGCTACTGATGAGGTGAAGGCAAGCATTCAGTCGAGCGGCAATACCCGTCTGGTCAATTTCATAGTGACTCTTGATATTGGTAATACTCTCTCGGCTCCCTCGGTGGTGTTCGACCTCTCGACCGACGATGACCTAAGTATTAGCAACGAGCTTCAGTCTATGACAGCCGACCAACGCCAGCAGCAGGCCATGAGTCTTTTGCTCACCGGCATCTATCAAGGGCCAAGCTCCAAGTCTGTTGGCTCAGGTCTTGGCACAGGGCAGCTATATAGCTTCCTCACTTCGCAGCTCAATTCTTTCCTCGCCGACAATGTGAAGGGCGTCGATATCAATTTAGGCGTAAATCAGTATGAGACCGGTACTAATGGCAACACCACTACCAATACTTCATATTCCTATCAGGTGTCGAAGTCGCTCATCAACAATAGGTTTAAGATTATCGTGGGTGGAAATTACTCTACTGATGCTTCTTCGGATGAAAACTTCCAGCAAAATCTCATAAGTGACATTGCTTTCGAATACATCCTGCGTCAGAACAATAATATGAGCCTTAATGCCCGTCTGTTCCGTCACACTGGTTTTGAAAGCGTTCTTGAAGGTGAAATCACTGAGACAGGCGTGGGTCTGTCGCTCCGGCGCCGACTCGCTTACTTCACTGAGATCACTCATTTCGGCCTCAGCAAGCTCTGGAAAAAGAAAAAGCCAGCGGTTCCGGTCACTCTCCCCGTCGACTCTCAGCTGAATGTAAAGGATGACGCAGTTCTCCCGGCAGATTCCACCTTATCCAAATAGAGGATTTTTAATTATTGAAAAATGCTTAGAAAAAGAAATATAAGCTCTTTAAAAGGTGCTACCATAGGGCTCGCTGCCCTGTTTGTTTTGCTGATGCTTGCTGCCGCTTGCAGCACTACTCGTCGTCTTGGTGAGGATGAGGTGCTTTACACCGGCATAAAGAAAATTCAGATCAATCCTACGGGAGATGAGAAACTACCTGCCGATCTGGTGTCTGAACTGAAGCAAGCTGTCAATGTCAAGCCCAATAATGCACTCCCGTTCATCACTCCCTATGTGAGATACCCGTTCCCTTATGGACTATGGGTATACAACTATTGGAATGATTCGGCTAAGGGTGTGTTGGGATGGCTTTATCGCACTCTGGTGGAGCAGCCTGTGCTGATTTCTGATGTCCGCGCTCCTATGCGCACGAAGATGGTGGAGCAATTGCTCGCAGACAATGGATATTTCGGGTCTACTGCCACTTTCGAGGAGATTCCGGATAAAAAGAATCCTAAGAAGGCTGCAATGTCTTACACTTTCGATGTCTCCTCTCCTTATCGCATCGACACTATAGAATATTTCAATCGCCCTACTTATACGGTAGAGGGTTTCATCGACTCCCTTGCCCGCAAGAGCAAATATTTTCAGAAAGGTGCCGTCTTCTGTGTGGATTCCCTCTCGTCTCTGAGGGTAGAGGTGGCAAATAATCTACGAAATCGCGGCTACTATTATTTCCGCCCCGAATATCTCGAGTTTCTGGCTGATACTTTCCTGACCCCACATGCTGTGGCTATACGCCTTAGCTTAGCTGATAATTTGCCAAATATTGCTTTGCGCAAATATCGCACCGGCAATATCGTGACCATTCTGCAACGAAATGAGACTTATAAGCCTGGCTATCCGGATACTACCATGACTGACAAGGGTGAACTGATTATCATGCGCCCTCAGCGTGTGCGTAAGGGTTTGATTCCGGGATGCATCACCTTCCGCGAGGGTAAGGTGTTCTCAGTGCGCGATATGGATCGCACTCAGACTCGCCTTGCGCGCCTTGGAATATTCTCCAATATCCAGATTCAACCGGTCTTGGCCGATACTACAGCCAAGGACCCTCGGATGGATGTCTATATATCTTGCCGATATGATCGTCCGATGGAGGCTACTATTGAGTTGAATGCCACGTCAAAGTCGAATTCTTATATCGGACCGGGCCTGATTGCTTCGTTCTCGCACAATAATATATTCGGAGGAGCCGAAAAACTCTCGGTCTCTCTGAATGCGGACTATGAATGGCAGACCGGACGCAACCGCTCGAGTGTTTTCAATTCATATGAGTTCGGTCTTCAGGCTTCGCTCGCTTTCCCCCGCCTGCTTGCTCCGAAGTTTATCCCGAGGTCTAATCGCGACCTTAACTGGACTACGATTTCTCTTGGCGGGTCAGTGCTCAATCGTCCGAAATATTTCATGATGGCTGAGTATAATATGGGCATTACCTATGAATGGCGTGCCACCCGACATGCCATGAACTCGTTCACTCCTTTCAAGCTTACCTATAATAAGCTTATCCATACCACTGAGGATTTCGACTCGGTGATGGCTATGAATCCCGCTGTGGCGCTAAGTTTCGAAAGCCGCTTCATCCCGCAGTTGAGCTATACTTACACTTATAATAGATGGTTTGAACGAGAGCATAATAATGAGATTACATTCACTGCATTGTTTACAGAGGCAGGCAATCTTTTCGACGTGATTTATGATCTTTGTAAAGTGAAAGGTGTCAAGAAACTTTTCGGCACTCCCTTCTCGCAGTTTGTAAAAGGTCAGGTGCAGCTTGTATGGAATCATCGTCTCTTCCCGAAGCAAGACCAGTGGCTGGTGTCGAGGATTCTGCTTGGAGCTGCTCATGCTTATGGAAATGCTAAGGAAGTGCCATATTCCGAACAGTTCTATATTGGTGGTGCCAACTCTATCAGGGCGTTTACTGTCCGCTCCATTGGTCCCGGTAGCTATCGTGCTCCTAAAGATTTGGTCAATGGATATTTCGACCAGACTGGAACATTCAAGTTTGAGCTGAATACTGAATATCGTTTCCCCATAGCCGGCGACCTTCACGGCGCAGCTTTCATTGATGCCGGAAATATTTGGCTTCTTAAAAACGACCCCTTGCGCCCCGGTGGCAAACTTGAAGGAAAGACATTCTTCAAAGACATTGCATTAGGCACCGGAGTAGGTGTCCGCTACGACCTCGGAATGATGGTGGTGCGTCTTGATGTAGGCTATGGCCTGCACACTCCTTATTCAAATGGCACTCCCCACTACTTCAACGTAGCCTTCAAAGACGCCTTCGCAGTCCACCTCGCCTTAGGCTATCCCTTCTAATCTCGCACTTCGCGCTTCGCACTACGCACTACGCATAACGCAAAAACGCCTCATGGCCAAGCCATGAGGCGTTTTAAGGATTTCTATAATCACCGCCATATCTTCAGAAAGGCCTCGCGCCTTTGGGGATATCGGCAGCCGGTTTGCTGATCTTTTGAGTTTCTCTGGTATTAATTACCTCCTTCATCCTTTCTATCCATTAAACACCCATCCCCCCTCTCTGGTTCATTCCAGCCCTCC
>CAYNPB010000074.1:0-3098 GCA_964399005.1 uncultured Sangeribacter sp. | reverse complement strand
ATTATGCATTATGCATTAATTTATAAATTTTGCGTCAAAAAAAATGAAAATAGTTCTCTTCGATCACAAGGACGATCACTATGATCTCCTTCCTCTCTCTTTTACTCGCCCGATATGCGATTTCCGTGTAGGTATCACCACAATACGCGAAAAATGGGAGTCATTTCTCCCCGACGCTGAAGTGATCGCTCTCCCCGTAGATTTCCTCCGTGATCGTTTCGGGCACATCGACGACCCTGCTGAGGATATGCTCTTTGTCTCCGGTGCCATTGTTCCGGATGCCGATATGGCGGCTCGTATCGTCTCCTTGAAGAAGGGTCAGGCTATTGTCTCAGATGAATACACAGTGGCTTTCAATGGATGCTACAGCGACCTTGAAGCCCGCAAATTTGATGATATCTTCGATGAGGATCTCCGTCGCCTACGCAATGTATATGATGTCTTCATCATGAATCCGGAGGTGCTTGTAGAAGACTATTTGCGTATTACTGCCGACCGCGAATCCCGTCCGCTGCCCGACTCCAACAAGGTGATAGGCAACTTGACCGATCAGGATGGGCGCCCGATGCTCTTTATCGAGGAGGGTGCCGAGGTGGAAGGTGCAACTCTTAATCTCAAGGAGGGCCCAATCTATATCGGCAAGGATGTAGATGTGATGGAAGGCTGCTGTCTGCGTGGTCCGTTGGCATTCTGCGACCATGCTAAAGCCCGAATGGGTGCGAAATTATATGGCGGTAGCACTTTCGGACCCTATGTGAAAGTAGGAGGGGAGGTCGACAACTCTGTCATCTTCGGATATTCCAACAAGGCTCATGATGGATATCTTGGAAATGCCGTGGTAGGGGAGTGGTGCAATATCGGGGCAGGTGTGAATTGCTCAAATCTTAAAAACGATTATTCCAAGATTCGTCTTTGGAATTATCGTCTCCATTCATTCGCTCGCACAGATCTCCAGTTTTGTGGCCCAATCATCGGCGACCACTCAAAACTCGGTGTCAACGTCATGCTAAACACCGCTACGGTGATCGGTGTAGGCGTGAACATCTACGGCGCAGGTTTCCCACGTGTCTTTGTGCCAAGTTTCCAGGAAGGAAGTGCCAACGGAGGGTTTGTAGATGTCCCCGTCAAAAAATTCCTTACCGTCGCAGAGCGTGTGATGGCCCGACGCAATGTCTCTCTCTCCGACCTTGATCGCCAGATATTCGAGCGCATCTTTGAATATGCCGCTCACCTAAAAAAATAATCTCTCTATCCTTTTTTGACTCAGTAGCCTATATGGCATATTAGCCCTATTGGGCATATTTCAATGATTCTACAGGTAAAATAATTTTGCATTAAGCATTATGAATTCTGCATTAAGTAAAAAGATTGATTTCCATCCGAAAGCCTTTTCGATGTGGAAGGGCTACGATATGGCCCGATTCAAGTCTGACCTTATCGCCGGTATTGTGGTAGGCATAGTGGCTCTCCCTCTTGCCATCGCATTCGCCATTGCATCAGGTGTCTCTCCATCCATCGGCCTTATCACCGCCATTATCGGTGGCTTCATCGTATCTGCCTTAGGAGGCAACTCTGTCCAGATCGGCGGTCCCACTGGTGCCTTCATCGTCATCGTATATAGCATTATCCAGCAGTTCGGACTGACGGGGCTCGCCATAGCCACGGTAATGGCGGGTTTGATTCTCGTTCTTATGGGACTTTTCAGACTCGGCACGGTCATTAAGTTTATCCCTTATCCTATTGTGGTGGGCTTCACTGCCGGTATCGCAGTGACCATCTTCTCCACACAGATTAATGATTTCTTCGGATTGGGATTGAAAGATCTACCCGGTGATTTCATCACTAAATGGGGGGTGCTGCTCTCCAATTTCTCCAAAGTCAATTTCCTGACTCTTGGCGTGGGCATTGTCTCGCTACTCATCATCACCCTTACTCCAAAGATATCACAAAAACTCCCCGGAAGTCTGATTGCCATCATTCTGGTCACTCTCGGTTGCTGGCTTTTAGGGCTCTTCCTCCCCGATTTCCACATTGAGACCATCGGCGATCGCTTTGGCAATATGAAGTCTGACATCCCCATGCCTCATGGGTTCTCTATCAATATGGCCACTATCAATGCCCTTCTCCCCTCAGCATTCACGATTGCAATGCTGGGAGCCATAGAGTCGCTTCTCTCAGCTACTGTCGCTGACGGTATCACCGGCTCGCGCACCAATTCCAACACCGAACTTTTCGGACAAGGCATTGCCAACATAGTGGTGCCGCTTTTCGGCGGTATCCCTGTCACCGGTGCAATCGCCCGAACTATGACTAACATCACCAACGGTGGCCGTACTCCGATGGCAGGCATGATCCATTCCGCTGTGTTGCTGCTCATCTATCTCTTCTTGATGCCCCTTATCAACCTTGTGCCGATGGCTTGTCTCGCGGCTGTCCTTATGGTAGTGGCTTACAACATGAGTGGATGGCGCACGGTGAAAGCCATTTCCCACAATCCCAAAGGTGATTTTTCGGTGCTTATTGTCACTATGGTGCTCACAATAGTGTTCGACCTTACTATCGCAATCGAGATCGGCTTGCTCCTTGCTATGGTGCTCTTCCTTCGCCGTGTCACTGAAAATGCCGAGATCAAGGTCTATGGAAAGCAACTTGACGTTGCGGAAGGCACTGAAATGCACTCCCACGAAGTGCTGCATGTTGAGAAAGGCGTTTCTGTCTATGAGATCGATGGTCCATTCTTCTTCGGAATCGCTACTAAGTTTGATGAAATGATGCGCTCCACTATGCAAGACAAGCCTCTTGTGCGTATCATCCGCATGCGTAAGGTGCCGTTTATAGATTCCACTGCCATCCACAATCTGGAAATTCTGATCAAGTCTTCCCAGAAGGAGGGCATACAGATTGTCCTCTCCGGTGTCCAGCCAAGTGTCCGTGCCGTTCTGGAGAAGTCCGACATCGTGCATCTGATTGGCGAACGCAATATCTGCGACCATATCTCTAAGGCCGTCAACCTCGCCAACACAATCGTCCGCGACCACAACGCCCTCCCCGAATGGCGTCGCCGTGGCTTCGACCCCGTCTAACCCCCAATTCATAAT
>CAYNPB010000073.1:2518-12066 GCA_964399005.1 uncultured Sangeribacter sp. | reverse complement strand
AGACATTCCAGTTCACTCAGTCTACTCCTGCAGTTCCGCGTATGGCTGGCTACAACCAGTACTTCCCCGATAGCCGTCAGGTAGTACGTTGGGCTATGATCGATGGCAAGCCCGGCCAGGTGAGCCACATCTATGAGTCGAAGGATGCCTCCGCTCCTATGCTCTATGCAGTAGCTGTTGATGCTCAGTATGACGATTATGTGCCTGCAGCTAACGCTGACGTGAAGAGCTACCTCACCAACAAGGTGCGCCGTCAGAAAGCCGGCAAGGATCTCGTGGCTGAATACAAGAAAGGTGGCAACACCATGGAAGCCGTTGCAAAGGCTATGGAAGTTGAGCCCCGCCAGGTGTCTGAGTTCCGCATGGGCCGCGGCATGGGTGTCAACGACCCCAAAGTGCTCGGTCAGATTGCCGGCGCCAAGGCTGATAAGAAACTCGTCGTAGTTCAAGGCGAAGATGGCGTATATGCTTTCGTAGTTAATGGCTCTGCTAAGGCCGACATGCCTTATAATGAAGCTAACTACGAGCAACAGTATTTCCAGCTCGTAAATCCCAACTTCGAGCAGATGCTCCGTGGCTCTGACAAACTCGTCAACAAGAGCTACAAGTTCGAAGGCGGCGAATAATATAAGTTGAATCATCCCTCCGAATAAAGAAAATTCAAGGAATAAGATTCCTAATAATATCCCCGAACATCGAGGGTCATCCCCATCCGGGCGATGACCCTCTTTTTAATTCTCAAATCTCTCTTTATTTCCCCGCATCCTGAAGCTAATTGAGTAGTAAGCATGCTCCGCATGCGTCATTTAGCCTCCTGGTAGGGACGCACGGCTCGTGCGTCCGCCATTGACCCTCGCAAGATCTCCTCTGCGCTCTCTGCCCCTCTGCGGACTCTGCGTGATGCCCCAAAATCCAAAATTCAAAATTCAAAATTCAAAATTCTATAAGATTCTCAATTCTCAATTCTCAATTCTCAATTCTCAATTCATATGACCCCTTCACTAATAGGAATGACCCTCCAGGAGCTTGAGGGAGTGGCAAAGCAAGGTGGCATGCCTCGTTTCGTGGCGAAGCAACTTGCCGATTGGCTCTATGCGAAGCGCGTTGACTCCTTTGATCAAATGGCCAATATATCCAAAAAAAATCAGGCGTGGCTCGCCGAAAACTACCAAATAGGCCGCAGCAAGCCCGTAAAGGCATCCAAGTCGCAAGATGGCACCGTGAAATATCTATTCGACGTCGGTGGCGGAAATCGGGTGGAGTCTGTAATGATCCCCGACAAAGAGAGGGCTACACTCTGTGTAAGCTCACAATGCGGATGCAAGATGAACTGCTATTTCTGCGCTACCGGGAAACTCGGATTCAAATCCAATCTGACAGCCGCTCAGATCATGAACCAGATTCTATCGATGCCTATCCGGCAGAATAAGACCGGAGGAAACGAGCAGGGAGAGCTAACGAATATCGTGTTTATGGGCATGGGCGAACCTCTCGACAACTTCCCGGAAGTGCTTAAGGCTATTGAGATTCTCACAGCCCCTTGGGGTTTGGGGTGGAGTCCTAAGAGAATTACTGTCTCTACTGTAGGCAAACTCCCTCAGTTGAAAGACCTCCTGGAGAAGACCAATGTTCATGTCGCCATCAGCGTGCATACGGCCGATGTGGCTCAGCGCGAGTCTATGATGCCGGCGCAGAAGGCTTTCCCCATCCAGTCGGTGATGACGATGCTCAAGTCTTACGATTTTTCCGGTCAGCGTCGCCTCTCTTTAGAGTATATCATGTGGCGTGGTGTCAACGATGACGTGGCTCATGCCAACATGCTCATCAAGCTCATCGGCGACATGGATTGCCGAGTGAATCTCATCAGATTTCATAAGATACCCGGAGTGGATCTATATCCCGCTTCCGACGACCGTATGCTGATGTTTCGCAAGATTCTTAACGACAATGGCATCACTGCCACTATCCGGGCATCGCGGGGCGAGGATATTGACGCTGCGTGCGGTATGCTCGCGGCCAAATCCCACTCTAAGTCTCAAGCAAAAAAATAATTTTGGCTATTTAAGAAAATTTTTGTAATTTTGAAAGTTAAACTGACAAAATTATGCATAATCCCATACGTGTGGGTATCACCCACGGCGATTTCAACGGCATTGGCTACGAAGTCATCATAAAGGCTCTTGATGAAGAGGGAATCACCGACCTCTTCACCCCCGTTATATTCGGAAATGCCGAGCTCCTGAATTTCGTACGCCGCGAATTAGGAACGGAGACTTTCCGTTTCACTCCCGTCAGGAGTGCTGCTGATGCTGTCAATGGAAAGGTAAATGTTGTCGACGTATGTCCCAGAGGGCTTGAAATGACTCCGGGTCATCCTTCCAAAGAAGCCGGGGAGGCTGCTGTGGCTGCGTTGGAAGCCGCATGCCTCGCTCTTGAGAATGGAGAGGTCGACTTCATTGTGACTGCTCCTATCAATAAAAAGACTGTTTACAGCGAAAAATTCCCATTCCCCGGTCATACTGAATTCCTCGCTCGTCGCCTCGCTGATGATGAGGGTAAAGCGACGATGATTTTGTTCGACGACGACATCCGGGTTGCCCTTGTCACTACCCATAAGGCTCTCCGTGATGTCCCCGATGCCATCACTAAAGAGTCTGTGAAGAATACTATTGTTAATATGGATGCGGCCTTGCGCAAGGATTTCCGTATGGATAAACCGCGCATCGCAGTGCTCTCGCTCAATCCGCATAATGGTGACAATGGACTGCTCGGGGCTGAGGAAATTCGCGAAATTGAGCCGGCTATCGCAGAGTGCGTGTCAGAAGGTATACTCGCCTTCGGCCCATTTGCCGCCGATGGTTTCTTCGGTACAGGCGATTACGCCAAATATGATGGTATTGTTGCTATGTACCATGATCAAGGATTGGCTCCTTTTAAGGCGCTCGCTCGCGAATATGGTGTCAACTACACTGCCGGGCTCAAATATGTCAGGACAAGTCCCGATCATGGCACCGGCTACAACATTGCCGGTAAGAATGAGGCTGACCCGACTTCAATGCGCCAGGCTATATATCAAGGTATCGACCTGACACGCAATCGCGAGATGCACCGCGAGGCTACCGCCGATCCGATGCCGCGTGTAAAGCAAGAAAAACGTCAGAAATCCTCTCAGGAAGAATCCTGACTTCCCTACCGCCATGGCAGATATCAGAATAGCGGCAATTCTTAGGGCTGGAATTTTCTCCCCAAACCACATCGCCAACGATGCGGCAATTCTTCATGCAGTTGTTGCTGAATTGCGAAGGAGAGGATGCCATGTCAATGTCTATTCCGAAGATGAATTCTGCGAGGCTGCAATAGAAGAAGATGTGATTCTCGCCATGTGTCGCGGAGCCAAGGCGGTGGATAAACTCCAGAAGCTCGAAGACTCAGGAAAGCTAATTGTCAACTCCGGATATGGAATAGAAAACTGCATCCGGATGATTATGGTGCGACTGCTGGATCAAGCAGGCGTGCCGGTCACTGATTTCTTCGTAGTTGACACTGATGTCGATGTGCGCAAGATGCTTCAAAAAGCCGGTTTCGGTCCTTGTTGGGTGAAGAAAGGCGACGCCCCGCTCCATCATCTTGAAGACATTGCTCGTTGCCGTCATGCTGAGGAAGCTCAGGAACTGCTCCACGAATTTTTCTTCCGCCATATCTCAAAGGCTGTTGTCAGCAGAGATGTGGAGGGTGAAAAGATTCGTTGCTATGGGGTGGCTTCTACCGGATGGTTCCATTCCTTTATCCCCTTCCGTAGCGATGCTTTTGAAGAAGGTGGCAATTCTTCATCCGAAGCCCTTAAGGCTAAGGTGAAGGAGATATGTATGAAAGCTGCCGAGGTGCTTAACGTCGACGTGTTCGGTTGCGACATCGTGCTCGATAGGAACGACGATCTCTATCTTGTAAGTTTCGACGATTGGCCCAGCTTCGCTCCCATACGAAAAGAGGCTGCCCGGGCCATTGCTAAAGCAGTCTTGGCTCATGCTCGTAAGAGCGCCTCTGCAAATAAGAGATAGTAAAGAAGAGTATATTAACCCAGATATTCCCCCAAATGGATACTCCACAGGTTAAATCACAAGAAGCCGAACATCATGAACGTGGCTTGAAGCATATTGGCCATACGCTGCTGAAGAGTGAATCTTTAGTGCCCACATTTCTGCGCTCCGCTGTCTCAAGTCAGGCTTCAGGTTGGGTCGATTTTATTGTGGGTTTTGTGATGTTTTATTGGATTTTCAATCGGCATCTTTCCTGGCTGGCTACAGGTATCGGTGTCGTGGCCGGGGGAATCGTCAACTGCATCATTTGCTATAAATTCACTTTCCGGGCAGTCGATTCTCCTTGGAAAGCCGTCGTGGTGAAATATGCTCTTGTGTGGATCGGCAATCTTATACTTAATTCAGCCGGCACGGAACTCCTTTACGTGTTGTTGAAGAAATGGAATATTCTGGAGGAGATTGGCTTCAAGGCGGCCGGTTATTATTCCACAGCTCGTCTCCTTATGTCGCTTATCGTCTCTTGGTTCTGGAATTTCATATTGCAGAAAAATTTCGTATATCGTTCCTCATCTTTCGACCCTCATGCCGTGAAGTTCATGACATCTCTTCTCGATTTCTTCCATATCCCCCACAAGGATGACCAATCCCTCCAAGAATTGGAATAATTCCAAATTCTAAATTAAAAAGATAATTCTCAATAAAAAAGATAATCCCCATAAAAAATATAATTCAAAATTCCCCAAGTCCCTGTTTGTTTTGCTGTGAGAGCCTTCGGCTCGATCCAAAATTAAAAATTAAAAATTAAAAATTCAAAATTAAGATAGATGTCTCAAGATATAAATCCATCGCATTCTGAATTAAGCAGCATGCACAATGTCCGCCCTGATGTCCTCAACTATGATGATATCGTGGAGATGGTGCCTAAGCTCAAAGGACATAAGAAACTCGTAGATAAGCTCCTGCATTGGCTTCAGGTTGATGAAGTGAATGCAGTGCATGGCCGTTGGTGCGACACCCCGGGTCCCGACTTCGTCAAGCGCATGGTGGAAGAAGACTTCAAGTTGAAGCTTAGAGTCGATGGCCTTAATGTGCTTGAGGATATGCCCGACGGACGTTTTATCACCGTCTCCAATCACCCCTTCGGAGCCCTCGATGGGATTGTGCTGATTTATCTGGTCACTCGTCGCTTCCCCAAATTCAAGGTGATGGTCAATATGATGCTTAATAAGATTTCTGCCATGCGCCCCAATTTTATTGCCGTTGATGCATTGAGCACCGACGACCCTGCAAAGCGTCAGGTCTCGGTCAATGGTATTCGCGAGGCTTTGCGACAGGTAAGAGATGGCCAGCCCCTGGGGTTCTTCCCTGCCGGAGCCATGAGCAAAGTCGACCTGCATGGTCATCTCGAAGACCGCGAATGGCAGAAATCGGTGCTTCAGATTATTGGAAAGGCGAAAGTGCCCGTGATCCCTATATTTTTCCATGGCAGCAATAGCTGGTGGTTTAATTTCCTCGGACGCGTCTGTTGGCCGGCGAGATCTTTACGTCTTCCGGCTGAGGTGTTCAGAAAAAGAGGAAAGGAAATTCATGTCTCTATCGGCGACCCTATAAGTGTGGAAGATATAGTGGCCCACAATTCTGCGCCCGAGGAGCTTGGTAAATTCCTCCGCTCAAAGACTTACGCTCTCCGCTCCATAAAATAACCCTAAATCATGCAAAAGACAAAATTTCAAAAACTCAAAGAAGAATATCGTGGCAGTCTGAAAAGTAGCGATACTGAAGAATGGTTCGACCTAATCTTCTATCGTCCTATAGGTTTCACTTGGGCTGTCATTGCAAGAAAATTGGGTATACACCCCAATGCTATCACCATTGCTTCAATCTTTATTGGAATCGGCGCCGGTGTCGCATTCTACTACAATAATTTCTGGATCAATCTGCTTGGTATGTTCTTGCTCATCTGGGCCAACTCTTATGATAGTGCCGATGGTCAGCTCGCGCGTATGACTAAGCAATATTCTCGCCTTGGGCGAATTTTAGACGGTGTGAGCTCCGACCTTTGGTTTGTCGCCATATACGTTGCAATCTGTCTGCGTGAGAATGTCACTTCCGACTTCTTCATGGCTCATAAATGGATGATCTGGGTGCTCGCCGTTTTGGCCGGTATCTGCCATGCTCAGCAGGCGGCAATGGCTGATATATATCGCCAGTTCCATCTGTTCTTCCTGAAAGGTAAGGCCGGGTCAGAACTTGAAGATGCCCAGGCTCTGTGGAAAAAATTCCACTCCATGTCATGGCGTAAGGAGTTCTTCAGCAAACTCATCATGGGTTTTTATGCCAATTACACACGCACACAAGAGCGTTGCACTCCGCAGATGCAGAAACTGCGCAAGGCTCTCTATGTGAAATATCATTCCCACATTCCCAAGGAATTTGCCGAGCGTTTCCGCGCATTGAGCCGTCCGTTGATGAAATATACCAATATCCTCAGCTTCAATGTCCGCAGTTGGGCGCTATTCATTTCGATTCTCATATTGCAGATGCCATGGGTATACTTTGCATTTGAAGTGACGGTGATGAATATCCTCCTCCTCTACATGGTAGGTCGCCACGAACGCATGTGCCGCCGCCTCCGCCAATCCCTCGAAAATAATTCATAATTCTTAGAAGTAAATTCCAAAAGCAAATTGAGTAGCAAGCATGCTCCGCATGCGTCATTTAGCATCGCGAAGCCTCTTCATTAATAATTCATCATTAATCATCATAATGAACAAACCATTCATCTCAGCCCTAATCATAGCTATTGCTATTGTGATTCTTGGTCTCTCACTCAAAGCAGGAATCGACAATTTCGCATTTCGCGACCGTGAAGTCACTGTCAAAGGTCTTGCCGAGCGTGAAGTTCCTGCCGACCTCGTGACTTGGCCGATACAGTATTCCGTTGCGGGCAACGACCTCGCTTCACTCTACAATCAAGTGAGCAGCAACAATGAGACTATCATCAAGTTTCTTACTTCAAATGGAATAAGTCGCGATGAAATCTCTATAAATCCACCCGATACTTACAATGCAGAGTCTAATCAGTATCGCTCCAACTCGTTCAACTACAACTATTCCATAAGCAGCACCGTTACTGTGACCACGAAGAAAGTGGATAAGGTGCGTGAATTGCTCAATCGCCAGTCTGAACTCCTTAAAGAAGGAATTGCTTTCTCAAATTCATATATCAACTATCAGTTTACAGGCCTTAATGCCATTAAACCGGAGATGATTGGTGAAGCTACGAAAGCAGCCCGCGATGCAGCAGCACAGTTTGCCGCCGACAGCGACAGCCGGGTCGGGAAAATCAAAAACGCCCATCAAGGTCAATTCTCAATCGACGACTCCGACTCCAGCACACCCTACATGAAGAAAGTCCGCGTAGTCACCACCATAGTCTACTACCTCGAAGACTAACCGCCCTGCTCCCAAAGCCAATTGAGTAGCAAGCACCCTCCGCATGCGCCCTCAAGCCTCTCCCTTTCCCAAAGCCAAATGAGTAGCAAGCACGCTCCGCGTGCGTCCTTAAGCCTCTTCCTTTCCCAAAGCCAATTGAGTAGCAAGCACCCTCCGCATGCGCCCTCAAGCCTCTCCCTTTCCCAAGCAAATTGAGTAGCAAGCACGCTCCGCGTGCGTCCTCAAGCCTCCTGGTAGGGACGCACGGCTCGTGCGTCCGCCACAAAAGTATATGTTTGTTTAGGTGTGAGAGCCTTCGGCTCGATCCAAAATTCAAAATTCAAAATTCAAAATTATTCATGCTGATCATCCCTAAAAAATACACCCTCAAGCTCCTCCCCGAGACTACAGAAGTCGCCATTCAGCTTATCAAGGATTCCTTTCAAAAGCAACTCGCTAAAGCACTCAATCTCCGCAGGGTGACGGCTCCTCTTTTTGTCCTTTCCGGCACCGGCATCAACGATGACCTCAATGGAGTGGAGCACCCTGTGAGCTTTCCCATAGATGCCATTGGCGGAAAGAAGGCTGAAGTGGTGCATTCTCTTGCCAAGTGGAAACGCATGAAACTCGGTGCATATGACATAGCTCCCGGTTATGGACTTTACACCGACATGAATGCCATCCGTACTTTTGAAGATCTCGACAATCTCCATTCCCTTTATGTCGACCAGTGGGACTGGGAAAAGTCAATACGCAAGGAAGACCGCAACCTCGATTATCTCAAGGATACAGTAAGAAAAATCTATTCTGCTGTCAAAAAAGTCGAAGGTGAGATCTACGAGCGTTTCCCGCATATTACTCCCTGGCTCCCGGAAGAAGTTACCTTCATCCATTCCCAGGAATTGCTCGACAAATATCCCGATCTCTCTCCAAAAGAGAGAGAAAATAAAGCAGCAAAAGAATATGGAGCCGTCTTCATTATCGGTATCGGTGCTAATCTTTCTAATGGGGAGCCACACGATGGCCGTGCTCCGGACTATGACGACTGGATTTCTCCCAACGAAGATGGCTATCGCGGTCTGAATGGCGATCTCATTCTTTGGAATCCTATTCTCCAGAGCGGATTTGAACTCTCATCTATGGGTATTCGCGTGAGTCCTGAGTCTCTACGCGCTCAACTCAAGGAGCGCGGTTGTGAAGATCGTGAGAAATACGAATTTCATAAGTCGCTCCTTGCCGAAGAATTGCCATATTCAATTGGCGGTGGAATAGGGCAGAGCCGGCTCTGCATGTATCTCCTTCAGAAAGCCCACATAGGTGAAGTGCAGGCTTCTATCTGGCCCGAATCCCAAATCCGCGACTGCGCCGCCGCCAACATCCACCTCCTCTAATTACCAATTTATCGGGCTCTTCCCATGCGCCATAAGATAAGCATTTGCTTGCGAAAAATGGCGGCATCCGAAAAATCCTCTTGAAGCTGAAAGAGGAGAGGGGTGTGGAGCAGTCAGCACAAGGTGTTTCCTCCTGTCTATCATGCTCCCTTTTCTGATTGCGTCAGAGCCCCACAGCAGAAACACAACGTTTTCGCCGTGCTCGTTGATAGCGCGCACAGCAGCATCCGTAAATTCATTCCAGCCGAGATTCGCATGAGATCTTGGCTGGTGTTCTCTTACCGTGAGTGTGGCGTTGAGAAGCAGCACTCCCTGACGTGCCCAGCGAGTCAGGTCGCCGTCATATGGAATCGGTGATCCGATATCGGAATTGATTTCCTTAAAAATATTTCGTAGTGATGGGGGAATCTGAATGCCCGGATTCACTGAAAAAGAGAGTCCGTTTGCCTGCCCCGGCCCATGATAAGGATCCTGACCGATTATCACTACTTTAGTATCCTTAAACGGGGAATTATCAAATGCAGCAAAAATCTTGCTTGCCGGCGGATATATATTCACACGAGGATCAGCATATTCCATCCTGACAGCATCCGTCAGATTCCTGAAATACGCCTTATCAAACTCCGCTCCCAACTCGCGCTTCCATCCCTCTTCAATTCTAACATCCATACCATTATAACAATCC
>CAYNPB010000073.1:0-2418 GCA_964399005.1 uncultured Sangeribacter sp. | reverse complement strand
CCAATTCTCAATTAAGCATTATGAATTATGCATTTTTTTTTGAGTTTTCCCAAAAAAATGTTAAATTTGCACCAAATATTAACACTCAGCACTCAGCCCCGTCACCCGTCACCTGACACCTGAAGCCTGACCCCTGACACCTAAACTACCCATTATGGCTAAATATCTCTATTGGATCTTTCTGATCCTAATGTTCGTCCCATTCAAATTCATTTTCGGTGTAAGTGTTATCACGGCCCCGATAGCACTCTTCATCGGTCTCGTTTTTGCCCTTATTTTCGGGATTCCTTATCCTAAATTCAATAAAAAGCTGTCGAAATATCTCCTTCAGGCTTCTGTAGTAGGTCTTGGTTTCGGCATGAACATTGAGAAGTCGCTTCAAAGTGGAGCGGAGGGCATGATTTTCACCATTGCCTCCGTCATCATTGTGATGGTGGCCGGTGTCCTTCTCGGTCGAATCATGAGAATAAACGAAAAGACATCATATCTAATATCTTCCGGCACAGCTATATGCGGAGGAAGCGCGATAGCTGCCGTTGGTCCTGTCTTGAAAGCCGACCAGAACGAGATGGCTGTCTCTCTCGGTGTCATATTCATCCTCAATGCAATAGCACTCTTCATTTTCCCGCCGCTCGGACATTATATCGGCCTCACTCAGCATCAGTTCGGCACATGGGCAGCCATAGCCATCCACGACACAAGCAGCGTAGTGGGAGCCGGTGCGGCTTTCGACCAAATGTACTTCCCAGGAAGCACCGAAGCTTGCGACTTGGCTACTCTCATCAAGTGCACCCGTGCACTTTGGATCATACCCCTCGCATTCTTCACGATGTGGTTTTTCCGTAAAGATGGAAAAGAGGAAGGAAACTCCAAAGTTTCCATTCCTTGGTTTATCCTTCTCTTCGTTGCAGCCATGATTTTCAATACATATGTCGGCTCTGAGTCTCTTCGTCCGGTCTATAATGTGCTTGTAGATATTGCCAAGCAATGCCTCATCGCAGTCCTCTTCGCAATCGGTGCCGGACTAAGCCTTAAGGTAATCAAGCAAGTGGGCGTGAAACCCCTCGTGCAAGCAGTAGTCCTCTGGATCATCATTGGAGTCGGCTCCCTCGCAGCCATCCTTTACCTCGGAGTCTAACCTTCTTATTATTGTTCAATACGCATTGTTTATTGTTTAATTCTCATTGTTTATCGTGAACTCACTGACCCGCACCATCCTCTACAATATCCATCCTTCCTCCCTCATACTAAGCGTGGCCGCTGTGATGGGGGGGCTTACAGCTGCCGTTATCCGTGGAGGCATATCGGTTTTTCCGGCCATCATGACCCTTATCTTTGCGGTCTTGCTTCAGATGTCGGCAAATCTCTATCATGGATATTTTTATTTCCGTACCAGAACTGATGAAGTAGTCTCACCCGGCGAAGCTATGCATTCAAAAGTCTCTAACTCATCGAGGGTCACATTACTGCGAATAGTGGCAAATGCTCTTGGGATATTGGCTCTCACCACCGGCATGACTCTCTTCACATTTATTGGTTGGATCAGCATGATATATGTAGTGGTAATAGGAGTGGTGCTCTATTTCTATTTCATGGGTCCCAAGCCTTTGGTCAGCACCAAGTGGTCGATCCTGATCACATTCTTCTTGTTCGGCCCTGTGGCCGTGAGTGGCACTGCATTGATTCAGAACATGACTAATCCGAATTGGCTTCCAATAGTGGTCTATTCTTTCATCAATGGTTTCTTGGCCGCCAATGCACACATCGCCATTCAATATCTCCGTTTCGAGGAAGATCATAAGGGTGGTAATGAAACCCTTGTTATAGCAAAGGGTGGCAATTTCACACGCTTTGTTTATTTGGGCAATGCCATTATAGTAGCTGCTATCCTCATTATTCGTCCAAGTGCTGTTGAGTTTGTCTCCCCATGGGTAGGAATAGCAATAGGAATAGGGCTGGTGATATCTTCAGCTTGGGTATTCAGCATGATGCACAAAGAGCCGGTCAAGATATCAAAATTAGTGCGCAGCGTGACTCTCGGCCAATACGTTATCGTCACAGTAGTCTTAATGGCAATAGTAATGTACTCCGTAGATCGCTTCAACATCAACATCTTCCACTTCCTCTAATCCCCCCAAAGCAAATTGAGTAGCAAGCGCGCTCCGCGCGCGTCCTTAAGCCAAAATCATTCCTCTTTGAGTAGCAAGCGCGCTCCGCGCGCGTCCTTAAGCCTCAAATCATTCCTCTTTGAGTAGCAAGCGCGCTCCGCGCGCGTCCTTAAGCCTGCCCGTGCGTCCGCCTCAAAAGTATATGTTTGTTCAGGTGTGAGAGCCTTCGGCTCGATCAAAAAAAATAAATTAAATTGCATATCTAAAAAAAAATTATTATCTTTGCATCGCAATTCCGAAAGGAATCTCA
>CAYNPB010000072.1:0-12067 GCA_964399005.1 uncultured Sangeribacter sp. | reverse complement strand
AAGTTATGGATTGGAAAGATGCGCTTGCTTCTCTTAGTGGACTTCCTGAAGGAGAGTCTGCCGAACCTCAGCAAACCGAAGATCTAACAACGTCTGAACCTCCGAAACAGAAAGGGGCTCTCCACGTGCTGATCGAGAAGAAGGGGCGCGGAGGGAAGACCGCAACGATTGTAGAGGGTTTTGAAATCTCAGATGATGAAGTCGACGAGATAGCCCGCACCTTGCGCAAAAAGCTCGGCACGGGAGGGAGCGCACGTGGGGGTGAAATACTCATTCAAGGCGACCGAAAGGCCGACACCATGAATATGCTCCGAGCATTGGGCTTCAAAGTAAAAGGATAAAATGCTGCAGCTTCAGAGAGCATCAGCGGGGTCGGGTAAGACCTACACGCTGGCTAAGAAATTTATTGAATACTATATTTCTCAGCCTGATGAAGCCGGTCATCGCCGGCTTCGTGACGCACGTGCACTCCGGGAATCTCTCCAACATATATTGGCCATAACCTTCACCAACAAGGCCACCAACGAGATGAAGCTGCGCATAGTGGATAAGCTCAATGCCCTTGCCACCTGGACTCCGGAAATTCCCATTAAGAATGTCGATTATCTTAAAGATTTCATCGAACAGTTCAATACAAGTCCGCAAGAAATTGCATCTCTTTGCAAGTATGCCCTGAAGGTTTTGCTGACAGACTATGGCGATTTCAAGGTGTCTACAATCGACTCTTTCTTCCAGACCGTGCTCCGCACTTTCGCATATGAGGCCGATCTTGACGACACCTACCAACTCGAATTGGATTCCGGATATGTTACTCAGATGGGTTTGGACACAACTCTCGACGAAATTGACACTGACGACAAGTCAAGCCAGGGTGCCGTCTGGATAGAAAGCATGATGGAAAATAAGGCCGCCTCCGGCAAAGGGTGGAATATTTTCCAGAAAAATCAAAGTAAAAACAGCGTCTATGGCGAGATACTGAATGCAAGCAGAAATCTCGCGAAAGAAGACTTCAAGGAAATAAGGGAGAGCTTAGATAATTATTTCGAAGAGAATCCCGATTTCTTCAACACCTTCCATCAACTCTGCCGCCTCTATGAGAAAGATCTGCGGGAAGCTTTCAGCAAAATGAGGGTTGCTGCCCGAAATGTAAGAAATGCTTTTCGGGAAGCCGGACTTGACATGGATGCCACTGCAGGAACCAACCTCGCGTCAAGGGTGAGGAAAATGGCTGAAGTGTGGAATTGGGATCATGCCGTAGAAAAAGACAAGACCGCCGATTTCAAGATTCCGGAATTCAGCCGCAAGGGTGCCACTACAAGAGTGTTTCACCCCAAGAAAGAGAATCCTCATTTGGGCACTTCGGTGGAAGACCATATCGAAAGCCTTGCCATAGAAATGCTTGCGCGCTATGATGAATGGCGCAATGAGGCATTGTCTGACAAGATGAAGCGATGGAAAATCTACCGCTCTACGATGCCATACGTCGGACTGCTTCAGAGTGTCAGAAACAATTCCCGACTTTTCCTGACCGACAGCAATACCGTAGAACTTGGAGAGACCAACTCCATACTTAGCCGAATCATCGGCAATGACGATGCTCCATTCGTCTATGAAAGGCTTGGAAGCCGACTGGAGCATTTCCTTATTGATGAATTTCAGGACACGAGCAATCTGCAATGGCACAATCTCCGTCCTCTCCTGATAGAGAGCGAAGGGAAAGGAAACGATAATCTCATCATCGGCGATGCAAAGCAAAGCATCTACCGCTTCCGGAATGCCGACCCGAGCCTTATCACTACCAAAGTGCCAAGTGAATTTGCATCCACTTGCCGTGAATGCGGAAATTCCCCTGATGAAAACACCAACTGGCGAAGCAACCTACGCATAGTAAAATTCAACAATCTCTTTTTCCGCTTTTTCTCCAAAGAGCTTGGGGAACGTATGGAGCGCCTTTACTCAAACACCGTGCAACCCGCTTCGCATAAAGAAGCCCAAGGCTACGTAAAGGTGCAGATTTTCGATAACGCCGCCACTGAAGATAAGGTGCCTGCCCATTTCGATGAAATTCCACTGCTGATATCTGACTTGCTGAGCAGAGGATATGAGATGAGCGAGATAGCAGTGCTGGTCGACACTCATGAGCATGGCACAAAAATCATTGAACGCATCATGCTCTATAATCTTAGCGATGATGTGGAGAAAAAGATCAATTTCATAAGTGCCGATTCGCTTCAGGCCGGGGAATCTCCGGCCGTACAGACCATCATTTCTATTCTGGAAGCCATCAATAACGGCACCAAGGCAAAGCTCAATCCTAAAGAAGAGAGGAAAGAAAAAGGTGCGGGGGAATGGAGCAAACTGCGAGCGGACTTCAGTTTCTTTGCCATGCGAAATCCCGGTGTTCCCCTCTCGGAACTCTTGACAAGATTTCTGGAGGGTGAATATGACCCTGACGCCATCCGCGACATGCTTGCCGAGATGAGCACTACAGTCCTGCCAGCTCTTGTAGAGAATATCATCCATCAGTTCATTCCTCCACACTCTCGCCAATCGGAGGCCGCCTTCTTGGCGGCACTTCAGGATATGGTGCTCGAGTATTGCGAAGGCCATTCCACCGACATTGCATCATTCCTTCAATGGTGGGAGAAAAAAGGGCGTTTCAGATCCATTTCATCGCCTGAAGATGCCGACGCTGTCAACATAATGACCGTACACAAATCGAAAGGACTTGAATTCCGCTGTGTCATAGCCCCATATTCAAAACAGACCACAAAACCCATGTCCGCGCTTCAAAGGGAATGGCTATGGGTGAAGCCGGATCTCTCCGAAGCAGAAGGTATTCCTCAGATTCCTTGGATTCCGGTGTGGAGTGACTCCAAACTTGAGGAAACGATCCATAGGGATATCTACCGGCAATATCTTGAAGACTATAAGACGGATAAGGTCAACATGGCATACGTGGCCTATACTCGTGCCATCAATGAGCTGTATATATACACACCTTGTAAACTTCAGGAAGATGGCACAGCATCAGACCCTGACCGCATAGGTTCTTATTTGTGGAGATGCGGCACACACGCAGAGGAAATAATCGAAGACATCAGGGCTTCTTACCCCGACATCTCTGATTATATACCCACTGCCGACGAGATTAAGGTGGATATGGAAAACTCGACCTGGAGTTTCGGAGAGCCTCTTAGCCGCGACGAGATCATAGCCGGCAGAAAAGTCAAGGAAGATACGTCAGAAAACACCGTACTCACCGACTACCGCTGCGGCACTATAATCCCTGCCCTTATCTACAAAGATCCCAATAGTCCGGATCAAGATACCCTTCCCACCGATCTTAAAGACGAGGAGGAAGAGGAAACGGAGACGGAAGAGATGCGAACGTATGGAGAGCTGATGCATAGCATCATGGAGCACATCAATACCTCCTCAGATGTAAACCGAGCTCTCCTTCGCGCCAAAAGCGGAGGACTGATAGGCAACGTCCTTATGGAGCAACTGAAAGAGACCTTATCTGATGCTCTGGAAAGTGTAAGCTCCTACGGATGGTTTGACTCCGGGAGCAAGGTGATCAATGAACGTGGCTTTGTAGTCAATGGCAAGGTTTGTCGCCCCGACAGAATAATCATTCGCCCCGACGGCTCAGCCGTGATAATCGACTATAAATTTGGCGAGCATCGCAACGACAAGGCTTATAAGCGACAAGTGAAACGCTATTCTGAGGCTCTGCTCAAGAGCGGCTTGGCAAAAAAATGCGAGGCTTACATATGGTATGTAAGCCTCGGAGAAGTATTGCGCTGTGATCTTTGACTCTTAGAGCCCATTTCACAAAATTTGAGATGCGCTCTTAGTCACGATTGCCACCGAAGAGTCTCAATATAAACAGGAAGAGGTTGATGAAGTCGAGATAGAGATTCATCGCGCCCATAGTGGCAAGCTTGTCGGCAAGAGCCGGATCAAGGTTGGCTGCTGCCAATTGTTTCACTTGCTGAGTGTCCCAAGCAGTAAGGCCTGTGAAGATAAGAACGCCTGCGATGGAGATTATATAGCTCATCGTGTTGCTGTGGAGAAAGATATTCACTACCATTGCGATGATGAGGCCAAAGAGAGCCATCGTGAGGAATGATCCCATCTTGGTGAGGTCTGCTTTCGTGAAATATCCATATATCGACATTGCTCCGAAGGTGCCGGCCGTGATGAAGAATGTAGCCACGATAGCCGTCATCTTATAGGCAAGGAAGATACTGCTCAGGAATGTGCCCATCAGTGCGGAATAGATAAGGAAGAGTACAAGTACTGTTCCGCTCGACATCTTCATCATGCGCACCGGGATCAGTATAGCCATAGCGAACATAGCTATGATCAGACCCCACATCACGATCTGGTTGCCAAAGATAATGTTGATCATCGCCGGGCTTGAAGCTACGCCTAAAGCGCAGAAAGCCGATACGAGAAGTCCGATAAACATTCGGACATAGACACGCTTCATGACTGAATTAGCCTGGCGTGTCACTGCAGAACCGCCATAGTAGGGAGGGGGTGTCTGCTGAGAGTTATTGTATTCTGGATACATATTATATTTATTATTGTTAGACAATTTGGTCAAATTAGTCAAATTTGACTAATCGGACATATAATAATTTAGACAACGAAATGATGCTTTAGGTTTAATTTCTGAAACGTAACCGGCATCACATCCTTTCAGGCATCTCCATGCCAAGCAGCGATACACCGGTCTTCAGAGTGCGCGCCACTACATAGCTAAGGAGAAGACGCAGCTGGCGCACAGCCGGATTTTCTTCCTTAAGAATGCTGTAGTCGTGATAGAAACGATTGTATTCCTTTGCCAACTCAAAACAATAGTTTGCTATAAGCGAAGGGCTGTAGGTGCGACCTGCTTCTTTCACCACCTCCGGGAAGTCTGCCACTTTCTGGATAAGGTCCGACTCTGCCTCGTTAGGAATTGCCGTGGGCATATACAAGGGGTCAAAGTCGTCGCCGGCGCGACGAAGCACAGACTGCACACGGGCATAAGTATACTGCAGGAATGGTCCGGTATTACCATTGAAATCAATCGATTCCTTGGGATTGAAGAGCATATTCTTGCGAGGATCGACTTTCAGTAGGAAATACTTCAAGGCTCCCATACCAACTATGCGCGCTACTTCCGCGCGTTCGGCCTCCGGCATGTCGGCAAAGCGTTCGGCTCCTGTCTCGGCAGCATCGGCAATCATCTTGTCGATCAGGTCGTCGGCATCCACCACTGTTCCCTCGCGGCTCTTCATCTTGCCTTCGGGGAGTTCCACCATTCCATAAGAGAAATGTGTGAGGTCTTTGCCCCACTTGAAGCCAAGCTTGTCAAGAAGCAGTGAGAGCACCTGGAAGTGATAGTTCTGCTCGTTGCCTACCACATATATCATCTTATCGATTGGATAATCCTGATAGCGGAGTTTGGCTGTGCCTATATCCTGTGTCATATAGACAGAAGTGCCGTCGGCACGAAGAAGGAGCTTATGGTCAAGACCGTCAGGAGTAAGGTCGGCCCAAACAGAGCCATCCTCCTTACGATACATGATACCCTCGTCAAGGCCTTTCAGCACCAGATCCTTGCCCTGCAGGTAAGTGTCGCTCTCATAATAGATCTTGTCAAAGCCCACGCCGAGCCGACGATATGTCTCATCGAATCCGGCATAAACCCATTCATTCATCATCTTCCAGAGATCGCGCACTTCCTTGTCGCCGGCTTCCCACTTGCGCAGCATCTCGCGTGCCTCAAGCATGAGGGGAGACTTTGCCTTAGCCTCGTCTTCGGAAATATTCTCCTTCTCCATCAGCTCTTTCACCTCGTCTTTGAAGTGCTTGTCGAAAAGCACATAGAAGTCTCCGATAAGGTGATCTCCTTTCTTGCCTGTAGACTCCGGAGTGGCACCGTTGCCCCACTTCTTCCAAGCCAACATAGACTTGCAGATGTGGATGCCGCGGTCATTGACAATATTTGTCTTCACCACCTTGTGTCCGTTGGCTTCCAGAATCAGAGCGAGAGAATAGCCGAGTAGATTATTGCGGACATGGCCAAGATGAAGCGGCTTGTTGGTGTTTGGGCTCGAATATTCCACCATCACGAGATCGGAGTTCTCGTCGGCATGGCGGATTCCGAATTCCGGATCCTCAGCTATGCCGTGGAGCGTAGTCAGCCAGAATGTGGGATTTACTGAAATATTGAGAAAGCCCTTTACCACATTAAACTTCTCTACTGCCGGGACATTCTCCACGAGCCACTCACCAATCTCAGTAGCAGTCGCTTCCGGCGACTTGTGAGACGCTTTCAGAAACGGGAATGCCATTATGGTGAGGTTGCCTTCAAATTCCTTTTTTGTCTGCTGAGGTTGTATCTTATCGGCAGGAAAGTCAAGAGCGTAGAGTGCCTTTACGGCATCACTCACGCCTTGCGTGATTATCGATTCAATTTTCATTGCTTAAGATTGTCAAATTCGTATGCAAATTTAACAATAAATACCGAGATATACAAAAAAATCAGCAGGCTCCCTTCCAAAATGGGAAGAAGCCTGCTCACTTGTAGCTTTATCCTAAAAGTAGGAGGGTATTACTTGCCAAGACCATCGGCAGGCTTGAATTTAACAACCTTGCGAGCCGGGATCTGGATTTTTTCTTTTGTACGTGGGTTGATGCCTTCGCGTGAAGGTTTCTCAACTACTGCAAATGTGCCGAAGCCAATGAGCTGAACTTTGTCTTCGTTGGCGAGAGCCTGTTCGATTGATTCGAGAACAGCGTCAAGGGCTTTCTTTGAGTCTACCTTGCTGAGACCGGCCTTAGCTGCGATTTCGTTGACGAGATCTGTCTTGTTCATAATTCAAATTTTTGAGTTTATATACTTCTTTTATATATCCTTTATGTATAAACACTTTTCAAAACGCAAATATAGTGTTAAAAACGTTAACGACAAACTTTTCAAAGAAAAAAAATTAAAAAAAATATAAATTTTTACGATTTTTGGACTTCAACACTCTAAATACGAAGTAAAATTGCTAATTTTGCATTAAAGTTGCAGAAACAAACAATAAATACAGAAGAATGTACAATGGATATTCGTCCGGCGGTTGGTGGCGTTCCATCCCTCCGGTGACCAAGAACCTTATCATAATCAACCTTATAGTATGGCTGGCAGAAATACTGGTGCCCGGCTTTTCCACAACCCTTGTCAACCGTCTCGGTCTGCATATGTTTGGAAGCTCGCTCTTCAATCCCGCACAGCTTTTCACATATATGTTCATGCATAGCCCGAGCAGTCCTGCACATATTCTTTTCAATATGTTCTCGCTATGGATGTTCGGCCGAATACTTGAGCAAGTGTGGGGAGGGAAACGCTTCCTGATGTTCTATCTCGTATGCGGAGTCGGAGCTGCTCTTGTGCAGGAAGGTGTATGGGAACTGACCTGGAAAAGCGACTATATCCATGGCATTGCCCGCATAAATGGCCTGACCACCGACCATATGGCAGCGATAGTCAACGCTGCCATTGAAAGCGGCGATGTAAAATGGCTGGAAGCTATGGCTGATTTTAAATCTGCCATGTGCACGATTGGCGCTTCCGGTGCCATTTATGGCATCCTCCTCGGATTTGCTTTCACATTTCCAGATATGCCCCTTTATCTTTTCTTCATCCCTGTGCCCATCAAGGCTAAATATATGGTGATAGGCTACGGGGTGATAGAATTCTTCCTTGGAGTCAGCGGAAGTGTTAGCACAGTGGCACATTTCGCCCACCTCGGCGGCATGCTATTTGGCATCTTTATCCTACTCTATTGGAAAAAGAAAGGAATGCTCCACCGCTATTAATTCATAATTCATAATTCATAATGCATAATCGGCTCAGCCTGAATGAATAGATTAGTTCTGATATAAATTAATTATGAATTTTGCATTAATTAAAAGATATTGCGGAGGAAGCGACACCTTGGCTTGGCTTACGCTTGGAGAGATTGCCATATGGCTATTGGTGACCATACTGACTCTTGCCGGGCGATTAATGCATTTCTATCTTCCAATAGCTGAATGGCTCACCCTCCCATCCTATTTCCCGCTTTTCCTTACGCGTCCGTGGACCCTTTTCACATACATGGCAGTGCATTTCGATGTGCTTCATGTGCTTTTCAATGTGCTTTGGCTCTATTGGTTTGGCAGGATATTGATGATCACCCTTTCAGACCGCCACCTCCTGCTCGCATTCATAGGAGGAGGCATCACCGGCGGATTGCTGTTTTTAGCAGCCTCGGCCCTCGGATATGGATCAGGATGGCTTTGCGGATGCAGCGCGGCGGTGATTGCCGTGATGTGTATGGCTGCCATTCGGCTTCCTGACCATTCGATAAATCTCTTCCTCATCGGTGAAGTGAAATTGAAATGGGTAGCCGTGGTATGCTGCCTGCTGACATTCCTTGGGGGCGGAGGAAATCAGGCTGCCCACATCGGAGGAATGTTGTGGGGGATATTGCTTGGGCTTCTGCTTCGCCGTGGTATCGACCTCACAAATTGGGTACCCTCCTCTAAAAGCTTTTATCATCTTAATAGGGATGTCAAATCAAACGGAAGGAAAGCGGATAAGATGGTGCGGATGCTTAAGCAGCGTCAGACTGACATGGAGCGCCTTGACTCTCTCCTCGACAAGATTAAGCTTTCGGGCTATGAGAGCTTGTCGCGTAAGGAGCGTCGGGAACTGAATGAGCTTTCCTCACGACTTCAAAAATAAAATCCTCTACCATCCGAAGACCCCAAAAGCAAACAATCCCAAAAACCAACAACCCAATACCTCATGATAATAATATCCCCACTTATACGCCTCTGCCTAAAGATTGCCTCCATTATCCTTTTTATTGTGACCATAGCTGCGGCTTATGGCGGTAGGTGCAACCCGGAATATATGACTGTGCCATCGGTATTGGTGCTTGCTCTCCCCTATCTTGCCATTGCCACGCTGATTACCGGCATTGGCTGGCTCCTGTCAGGACGTCTTATAATGGCGGCCTTAGCTGCAGGAACTCTGTTTTTAGGCTGGGGCACCCTTAAGGATGTCACCCCTATTGCGTTCTCAAAGTCAGCTGACGACGAAAGACGTACATTCCGCCTCATGACGTTCAATTCCCTACATCTTGCCGACACCACCCAAAGGGATGCTCCCGGCAATAGGGCAATAAAGTTTCTTACCGAGTCTGGAGCAGACATCATATGCCTTCAGGAACTGGTCAATTTTGAAGATCCTACGGAGATCCATCATTGGAGCCGGGGACTTATCGACTCTCTTTATGCTGCGTATCCATATCGCGCAGCCGGATTGGGCGCCTATGCTCACGACCTTAAGATTCTGTCGAAATATCCGGTTAAGGCTGTTCCCGTAAAATGCAAAGCTAAAGAAGATGACGATTATTGGAAGACATACCGTCGCTGGGCACTGTTTGAAGTTGACATCAATGGGTTCAAGCTTCCGATTGTGGATTTCCATATGACTTCCTATTCTCTTACGGATACGGAGCGCGAGGTGGTGACCGAGATAAGAGGGGTCACCACTGCCAAGCGAAGCTACCGGGAATTCAGATATGAGATATTCCCGAAATTAGGTGAGGCTTTCCGCACGAGGGCTAAGAATGTGGAGGAGATGATAAGCACCACTGTAGGAATCTCTCCACTGATTGCATGTGGCGACTTCAATGATGTGGCAGGAAGCTGGTCGTATAGGCTGATGAGGAATGCCGGTTTTCAGGATGCGTATTCTGAGACAAGTTTCGGCCCCACAAACACATTCAATCAATTCTTATTTCTCTTCCATATAGACCAGATATTCTATCGTGGCAACCAACTGAGAGCCCTAAAGACCAAACGCCACCGCATCAACACGTCAGACCACTACCCAATAGAAGCCACCTTTGAGATTCTTTGGTAAATCCTAAGATGAATGTAATTGTATGTAAGAGCCCACCTCATCAACTTGAGTTGGGCTCTTAATTTATCGATTCTTCCGAGCCTATTCTTGCATCAGGATAATCTTTGCCTACTTAGGAGAAGATAGTCAATACGAGTGAGCGGGGACCTCCATAGTCGCGAAATTCACAGAGGTATATGCCTTGCCATGTGCCTAAGTTTAGACGCCCATTGGTTATTGGGATATTAAGTGAGACATCAGTTAGGGTTGCTTTGGCATGGGCCGGCATGTCGTCGAGCCCTTCCATAGTGTGGTAATAGTAGGGTTGGTTTTCCGGAACGATGTGGTCCAAGATTTTATCTAAGTCGTGGCGGACATCGGGGTCTGCATTTTCATTAATTGTCAAGCCACAAGAAGTATGTTTGACGAAAATATTCAGCAGTCCTGCCTGTGGCAAAGGACCTGGAAGATTCCGCATGATCTCCCCCGTTATCAGATGGCACCCTCTTGCAAGCGCCTTTAACCGAATTTCAGTTTGACTAACCATAATAAAGCTCTAATTGAATTACTAAACCGATAAGCAAAGTAATTTATTTATTTTAATTAATTTAACTCTCGCGAAGATAATATTACATGAGAGATGAAGTGTTAATTTTAACTTAATTAATGTTAAAATTAAGATTTTTGAGGATTTTGATTAAGCCTTTTTGCCGGGATGCGCGTTGTAATGGTACAATTTCACTGAAACGGATAACTCCTTCATTGAAGCTGTAAACCGCAAAACAAAACTATCTTAATTTACCAACTTAAAAAAACGCACAACTATGAAAAAAACATTACTCGCAGCAACAGTCCTGCTCTCAGGAGCTGCAACCATGATGGCTCAGGAATCACTCGAGAAACCCGGTTTCTTCAGCAACATGTCAATCGGTGTCCAGGGTGGCGCAACTACTCCTCTTAAGACAGGCTCTAAGTTCTTTAAAGATATGCGTGGTGTCGCAGGTCTTGACATCCGCAAGCAAATCACTCCCGCTTTTGCACTCGGTATCGAAGGTGATGCAGCAGTCAACACTTCTAACTGGGATGGTATGACTCACTCATCTACAGCATTCGACGCAAGCTATGTAGGCACATACGGAGCTGTCAACCTCTTCAAGCTCTTCCAGCCCTACGGAACAAGAAACGTATTCGACATCGAAGCAGTAGCCGGCGCAGGATGGGGCCACCTCTATCAGAATGGCAAAGGCACAGACAAGAACTTCTTTGCTACAAAGGCAGGTCTTAACCTCAATTTCAATGTAAGCGACGCAGTCACTCTTTCAATCCGCCCGAGCGTACTCTGGGACATGAGCGATGCAGGCGTAAAGCAGTCTTCTGCAGCTTACAATTCACAGAAAGCAACTTTCAACATCGCAGCAGGCGTATCAGTTAAGCTTGGCGATGGCTTCAAATACACAGTGCCTAACTACAATCTCGATGAGATCGCAGCTCTCAACGAAAAGGTCACTAACCTCCGCGCAGATCTCGCAGCAGCCGGCGACGCTCTGAATGCAAGCAACAACGAAAACATGATGCTTGCTTCCGAACTCCAGAAGCTTAAGAATCAGAAGCCGGTTGTCGTTAAGGAAACTCAAGACTTCCTCAGCACTGTAAGATATGTCAACTTCGCAATCGGTCGCTACAACGTTCCTGCTGACCAGCTTCCAAACGTAGCAGCTGTGGCATCTTATCTTAAGAATCACCCCGAAGCTACTGTAAGCATCAAGGGTTATGCATCACAGGATGGTCCTGCAGAAGTCAACGAACGTCTCGCCAACCAGCGTGCTGAATCAGTCAAGAACATGCTCGTAAGCAAATATGGCATCAAGGCTGACAGAATCAAGGCTGAAGGCATGGGTATCGGCCACATGTTTGAAGAAGAAAGCTGGAACCGCGTTGCAATCTGCACACTTGACAACAACAAGCCAGTATCAACCGAAACTACCGTAAGAAAATAAAAATAACTTTAGGTCAGTGAATGCCGCATAAGCGGCAGACGCGAATGCCCCGCCCACAGCGGGGCATTTTTTACGCACGGCTCTTTCATTTAAAAATACTATAAGAGTATGATTCCCTTACCCGGTT
>CAYNPB010000071.1:7867-12287 GCA_964399005.1 uncultured Sangeribacter sp. | reverse complement strand
GCGTAATGCGAGATTTAAAGGTTTAAAGATCGGGATTTACCGATTTTTAAACCTTTTTCTCATTTAGGCGTTTATATACTAAACACACATCCACTAATGAAATTAACTATGAAAACACACAGAATCATAACCCTGATAGCATCTGCAGTCTTTGCTATTGGAAGCATATCAGCACAGAATAGTGTTGCTGCTCCCGGTTCGGGAGGAGCATTCACTCCAAATACAGGCAATAGTGCCCCTGCTCCCGGTTCGGGAGGAGCTTTCACCCCTAATGTGCCGCAAGGTCCCGGTCCGGGTGCCGGATTCGGTCCCAACGGTCCGATGTGGGGCACAAGCAACTCCATGATGAATGGTGGCCCATGGGGTCCGGGCGCATTCTCCGGTCCTTACTATAATGGTCCGGGCTATAACTATGGTCAGTCGAAAGTAATTGCCGTTGGCTATGACGCACAAGGCGTTTGGGAGACAGTGCCAATGATAGTAAGTTGGCAATGGAATGGCTTCTTTTATGATGTAGACGTACAGAATGCCTGGAATCCGTGGACCCAGATGTGGGAAGGCGGCAATCTCGACATCCCCGCATTCCAGACTTCCTACACCCTGAGAGGCATCACCTACTCCTGGTATGCCAACCTCTCCACCGGCACCTACTACTTCAACCTATAATTCAATACATGATGCATAATTTAGTCTACTGAATAAATAATTCACTAAATATTCAATTTAGAAGATTTAATTATGCTTTATGAATTATGCATTTAGATTTGCAAAAATAAGCTTTTCTAAGAGGAAAGCTTATTTTTTTTGCACATATGCAGAATAATGACTAAATTTGCATAAAAATCATAATTCTACAGTATATGGATTCAGAAAAGACAGCCCCAGTGGCCGATCAGAATAGCAATCTCCGTCCTGACGGAAGCAAGAAAGTGGTATTGAGCGGTATCCGCTCCACCGGCAATCTTCATCTTGGCAATTATTATGGTGCTCTCCAAAAATTCGTCAAAATGCAGGACGACTACGATAGCCGCTACTTCATTGCCGATCTCCATGCTCTTACCACAAATCCGGATCCGAAGGCTCTTCACGAAAGTGTGAAGCAGATTCTCGCCGAGTATCTTGCAGCGGGTCTTGATCCGGATAAGAACATCCTGTATGTGCAAAGTGACATACCCGAGATTTCTGAAATGTATCTTCTTATGAACATGCATGTTGGTATCGGAGAGCTTATGCGTACAGCTTCTTTCAAAGACAAGGCTCGTAAAGCTCTTGGCATCACTTCTGAAGGAGATGAAATAGAAAAGGAAATCATCGGCAATCAGAACAACAATGCCCGTGTCAATGCCGGTTTGCTTACCTATCCTACACTCATGGCTGTCGATATTCTCATTCACCATGCTGATTATGTTCCTGTTGGTAAAGATCAGGAGCAGCATCTCGAATTGACACGCCGTTTCGGACGCAGATTCAATTCTTTCTACGGTGTCGATTACTTCAAAGAGCCGGTAAACTTCAATTTTGGAGGCCAGGCTATAAAGGTACCCGGATTGGACGGTAGCGGCAAGATGGGCAAGAGCGAGGGCAACTGTATCTATCTGATTGATGATGAAAAGACACTTCGGAAGAAAGTGATGCGTGCCGTAACTGATGCAGGACCTACAGAACCAAATTCTCCAGTGTCTCAGCCGGTAGAAAATCTTTTTACATTGATGGATCTCGTAAGCGGAAAAGACACTACCGACCACTTCCGCCAGGCTTACGCAGACTGCAGCATTCGCTATGGCGATCTCAAGAAGCAACTCGCTGAAGATATGCTCAAGGTGACACTCCCTATACGCCAGCGTATCCTCGACATCCGCGACAATGATGAGTATCTATCAAAGATTGTAAAGCAGGGAGCAGAACGCACACGCGAGTATGCTGCTAAAACGCTTAAGGAAGTCAGGGAAATAATGGGTATCCGCAAGATATGAGACTTATCTCCTTTCTCAGCCTTTTGCTATTGATATTAAGCGGTTGCAGAAGCGGTCATAATGATGGCCGCGCTGCAATCGCTGTAAGTTTCGAGCCTCAGGCATGGATGCTTCGCCAGATAGCCGGCGATGATTTCGATATCGTGACACTCCTGCCTCCGGGTAGCGATCCTGAGACTTATCAGCCTTCAATTGGAACAATGAAGAATTTCGGCAAGGCTGAAGCATTTCTCACCCTCGGCACTTCTGGATTCGAACGTCAGCTCAGTGAAAATATCCACGCAAATTTCCCGGATCTTAAAACGATTGACTGTACGATAGGGATTGATAAAATCACCGGCACTCATGGTCATGATCATAGTCATGGAGCAGAGGGCCATCACCATAGTGAGGAATTTGACCCTCACATGCTATCGTCAATAAGAAATAGCATCGTCATTGCAGAAAATATGACCCAAGCTCTTATGCAGATACATCCTGAAAGAGCAGAAAAATATAAAGAAGCGGGAACTGAGCTTAAGCAAAAACTTCAGGCTATGGATGATTCCATTTCTTCAATGGGAATTGGAGGCAAATCATTGGCTTTGCGACACCCGTCACTTTCCTATTTCGCACGTGACTATGGTCTGACACAAATTCCCCTGCAGTTTGACGGGAAAGAGGCTTCTCCTCTTCAATTGAGGAAACGCATGGAAGAAATGAATGAATCTGGTACGAAAGTTTTTGTGATAGAGAAAGAACACTCGATTCCAAGTGACAAAGAAACAGCCAAGCAACTTGGCCTCGAAACGATAGAGGTATCACTCAACTCTTCTTCATGGCTCGACGACCTAATGAAAATAGCAAATGAAATTAATCGGAATTGACGATATTACCGTGCGCTTCGATAGCAAGACCATCCTTGACCACGTGTCATTGAGCGTGGATAAGGGCGATTTTATGGCTATTACCGGACCAAATGGAGGAGGAAAGACAACTCTTCTTCGCGTCATGTTGCGACTCCTTCGCCCAAGCAGTGGAAAAGTCATTTACTATAAAGAAGGTGCTGTCACAAAGCGTCTAAGAATTGGCTATCTGCCACAGAAAAGCAATATCGATACCCGATTTCCCATCACCGTCGGCGAAGCAATAAAATCAGGTCAAATCAAAAATCTGCTCTCTCGGCGCTCAGTGCAAGATGAAGAAGATTTTAATCGTGTAGTAGAATTGTGTGGCGTAAGAGAATATCTTGATCGCACAGTTGGGATGCTTTCCGGAGGGCAACTTCAACGAACTCTTTTGGCTCGAGCATTGGTATCAAATCCGGAAGTTATAGTTCTTGACGAACCACTTAGCTATGTCGACAAGACATTTGAACGCCAAATTTATTCTATGATGGAGGATCTTGCTAAAGAACACACAATCGTGCTCGTAAGCCATGAGATGTCGGTAATCTCAGGAATGGCAAATCGTCATATCATTGTAGATAGAGGTATACATGAATGCCACTCATCTCATCACTCATTCACTGAATGCGACGATTGATTACTAATTGAGAATTAAGAATTTTGTTCTCCCCTTTCAGGGGGCAGGGGGCTGATTAGAATTGATAGTATTATTATGATTCTGAATTATATTTGGATTGGATTTTTATTAATCGCTTTTCTCATGGCTGTGGGCACGACCCTAACAACGGGATACACCACCATATGGAGCGATATAATGAATGCCTCTTTTTCTCAGGCGGCTTTTGCGTTTGAGATTTCACTGGGTCTGACCGGAGTTTTATCTCTCTGGATGGGGATTATGAAAATAGGTGAAAAAGGGGGTGTCACTACTGCTATGGCTAAGCTTGTCAGCCCATTTTTCTCACGTCTCTTCCCGGGCATACCTAAAGATCATCCTGCTATGGGAGCCATTTTCATGAATCTTTCAGCTAATATGCTCGGCCTCGACAATGCTGCAACCCCTATGGGGCTACGAGCAATGCAAGAGATGCAGACTCTCAATAAGCAGAAAGATACGGCTTCTGATGCAATGATTATGTTTTTGGTGCTTAATAGCAGTGGACTTTGCCTTATCCCTGTCAGCATCATGATGTATCGCGCACAGGGAGGAGCAGCAAATCCAACGGATATTTTTATTCCGATATTGCTTGCCACAGCGATTGCGACTCTTGTCGGACTCATTGCTCTCTGTCTGAAGCAACGCATTCGGATGGATGCGGTGCTTTGGAGTTGGTTGGGGGGAATAACAGCAGTTGTGGGTGGTGTGGCTTGGTGGTTTTCGACATTACCTGCTGATAAAGTTGAGAATTACTCTACTTTTGCAGCCAATTTTCTTCTTTTCAGTGTAATCATCCTCTTTATTTTAGCCGGTGTTAGAAAAAAAATCAATGTCTATGATAGCTTTATCGAAGGGGCTAAAGAGGGATTTAAAACTGCTGTCGGTATAATTCCTTATCTTGT
>CAYNPB010000071.1:0-7767 GCA_964399005.1 uncultured Sangeribacter sp. | reverse complement strand
GTAGTGAGAGGGAGCACCGACACCACATTCTATATCCTCGCTGTCTACTTCGGCTCAGTAGGCGTAATGAAGACCCGCTACGCCGCCGGCTACGCCCTGCTTGCCGACATCACCGGCGCCATCGCAGCCACTTTCATCGCCTACCTCTTTTGGACCTAAATTATAATGATTAAGTCCCAAATACTAAAATACCGATGAAAAATTTGCATTCATATAAAATTCCCATTATCTTTGCAGTTGAAAAAAACACTCAATGCAATGTCGCCAAATATAATTAAAAAACTACAAGCATTCTTCGCAACCGAACCTGTAGATAAGGCTTGGGTGTTTGGTTCATATGCCAGAGGAGAAGAGACACCGAATAGTGACATTGATATATTGGTGCGGTATTCAAAAAATACTTGCCTTGGCATTTTCGGTATCTTGTCCCTAATTGAGAAGCTTGAAAATCTTCTTGGGAAAAAAGTAGACTTGGTCGATGAGGATACTCTTTATCCAAGAGTTGCAAAAATAGTTAATACTGAAAAAATTCAAGTATATGAGAGAAACGCTTAAAGATCCTTTACGCTTAGAACATATGCTTGAAGCCATTGATAAACTTACTCAGGCACAACGAAGACCGGATTTCGAAAATTTAACTGAAAAAGATCTTGAATATTTCGGAATAGTTAAGCTTCTTGAAATAATCGGAGAAGCTGCTTATAAACTTACGGCTGATTTTAAAAACACTCATTCTGAGACGCCATGGAAGTTTATCGTCAATATGCGACATATTTTAGTTCATGGATATTATCAAATAAAACGTCAAGAGGTAATAAAGACAATTCGTGAAGATTTACCTCCTTTAAGAAATCAAATTTCAAATTATTTAATGGAATTTGAGGAATAGAATTTAAAAGATAAGGTATAGCAACAATAATACATATTTTTTTGCAAAATCTAAAAAAATTCGATAAAAAGTTGCAAAATTGAATTTTTATTTATAATTTTGTGGCATCAAACTGAAATCTTATGAATAATTGCATGAATATTCGTCATTGGTGGCGCTTCGGTGAATTTCCCCGATGGCATCGCTTGTAGTGTTTTTCTAAGATTACACTTGCAGTGACGAGAAGATTGTAATGAAAAATATATAGCCATCGGTAGTATCTACTCCGATGGCTTTCTATTTGAAATAACCAAGATATTTATAAAATCACTATATATGGAAAATATTAATTCTGAAAAGAAATTTATCGATCCTTTTTTGCCTGTCGACGAAAAAGGTTACTATGGGCGCTTCGGTGGCGCTTATGTGCCGGAAATTCTTCACGCTAACGTGGAAAATCTAAAAAAGGCTTTTGAAAAATATGCCGACGACCCAGAGTTTATTGCCGAATATGAGCAATTGCTCACCGAATACGTCGGGCGTCCGACACCTCTATATCATGCACGCCGACTCTCAGAACATTTCGGAACTAACATTTATCTGAAACGTGAGGATCTCTGCCACACCGGAGCCCACAAAATCAACAATGCCATAGGTAGCGTACTTCTTGCAAAGCGCATGGGAAAAACTCGCATCATAGCCGAGACCGGAGCCGGACAACATGGAGTGGCAACTGCCACCGTCTGCGCTCTCTTTGGCCTGGAATGCGTAATATATATGGGAGCAACCGATGTTGAGCGCCAAAGACCAAACGTAGAACGCATCAAAATGCTCGGAGCTAAGGTAGTGCCTGTGACTTCAGGCAATATGACTCTCAAAGATGCCACTAATGAAGCTATCCGCGATTGGTGTTGCAACCCTCAGAATACCTTCTACGTCATCGGAAGTACAGTGGGACCTCACCCATACCCCCAACTCGTAGCTCGCTTCCAATCAGTAATTAGCCGTGAGATACGAAAGCAACTGAAGGAGCAGACAGGTCGTGAACTTCCCGATTATGTAGTGGCTTGTATCGGAGGAGGAAGCAATGCTGCAGGAGCTTTCTATCATTTCCTAAACGAACCAGAAGTAAAACTTGTTGCAGCCGAAGCTGCCGGACTCGGTGTGGATTCAGGGGAAAGCGCCGCTACAATCAAATTAGGAAGGGAAGGAATCATACACGGCGCTCGCACCCTCGTTATGCAGACTGAAGATGGACAAATCACAGAGCCCTATTCCATATCTGCCGGGTTGGATTATCCCGGAGTCGGTCCGCTACATGCTTACTTAGCTGAATCAGGACGCGCTGAAGTGCTGTCTGTCACCGATGACGAAGCTCTCGAAGCCGCAAATCTTCTGACAAGGACTGAGGGTATCATTCCGGCTTTAGAGTCCGCACACGCGCTTGCAGTGCTCGGACAGAAAAAGTTTGGAAAAGACGATATCGTAGTAATCAACGTTTCCGGACGCGGAGATAAGGACATGCAGGCCTATCTCGCTCACTTGACTAAAGATTAATTATTAAAGTTACCGACATGAGATTAAATCAAAATATAACCACCATATCGGCCGATCTTGAGACTCCCGTAGGTCTCTATCTAAAGATCCGCGACCTCTTTCCTTATTCGGCACTTCTCGAAAGTTCCGACTACCATACTACCCAAAACTCTGTTTCCCTGATTGGAGTGGACCCTATAGGATCCTTCACAGTTCTCAATGAAGAGATAATTTGTAAATATCCCGATGGGACTGAAAATCGGAATAAAGCTGAAAATGTCACAGATGCACTCCGAGATTATATCCGAGGCATTGACACCGAGCTTCCCCAAAACGGACTCTTCAACGGTCTGCTTGGATTTACAGCCTACGACGCCGTGAGATATTTCGAGCCGTCAGTGCCAATCCAACCAAAGGATGCGACATTTTCCGACATTCCTGACATGCAGTATCTGCTGTATCGCTTCATAATACAAGTCAACCATTTCCGTAATGAGATGACCATCATCGAGAACATTCCTGAAGGTGAGCAAAGTCGCACAGCAGAACTGATCTCCATCATACGCAACAATAATATAGCCATCTATCCTTTCAAGGCTGCCGATGACATCGAATCGCCTGTCACTGACAGCCAATATGAAGATATGGTAGAGCGTGGCATTGCTCACGCGCGTCGCGGCGACGTATTCCAGATTGTTCTGGCACGCCGATTCTCACAAGGATTTACCGGTGATGAATTTAACGTATATCGCGCTCTGCGTTCCGTCAATCCATCACCCTATCTTTTCTTCTTCGATTTCGGAAGTTTCAAGGTATTCGGATCCTCTCCGGAGACTCATCTCAGGGTGACGGATGACCATATTGCCTATATCGATCCGATAGCCGGCACTTTCCGACGCACCGGTGATGACCGTAAAGACCACGAGCTGGCAGAGCAGCTACTCGCCGACCCAAAGGAAAACGCAGAACACATAATGCTCGTAGACCTTGCACGCAATGATCTGAGCCGAAGCGGAGGACACGTGGAAGTGGAATATCTGAAACAGATACAGTTCTATTCCCATGTAATACATATGGTAAGCCGCGTCAAAGCTCACTTGCCGGAAGATGCGGATGTCTACAAACTCTTTGCAGCCACTTTCCCGGCTGGCACTTTAAGCGGAGCTCCCAAAGTGAGAGCTATGCAACTCATCAATGAAATAGAACCTGTCAGCCGCATGACCTATGGTGGATGTATCGGCACTTTCGGTTTCGACGGCTCACTCAATCAGGCTATCACAATCCGAAGTTTCCTAAGCAAGGATAATCGCCTTTATTCGCAAGCTGGGGCAGGAATTGTAGCCCGATCCAATCCTCACAGCGAATTATTGGAGACTAACAACAAACTTGGTGCTCTCGTTAAGGCTGTCACCAAGGCAGAATCTCTCACCCGATAAAATACTACTGAAATATGAAACTTCTGATTCTCGATAATTACGATTCATTCACATATAATATTGTACATGCTGTCAGGGAACTTGGAATTGAACCGACAGTGGTGCGCAATGATAAGATAACTATTCCCGAAATAGAGGAATATGACAAGATTATCATATCTCCGGGCCCCGGCATCCCTTCAGAAGCAGGAATTCTGCCCGAGCTTCTGAAAGAATATGCTGGCAAGAAACCGATTTTCGGTGTCTGCCTCGGACATCAAGCCATCGGCGAACGGTTTGGTGCTACTCTTGAAAACCTTGAAGACGTATATCACGGGGTGCAGACGCAAGCTACCGTGACAGCTCCGGATTATATTCTCAAAGGAATGGGAGAAACTTTCCCTATAGGGCGCTATCACTCCTGGATAGTGAGCGAAAAGGATTTCCCAGAGTGTCTCGAGATTACTTCCCGAGATGCCGACGGACGCATAATGTCGCTCCGTCATAAGGAATATGACATCCATGGAGTGCAATTCCATCCGGAATCACTCCTTACGCCCAATGGTATTCGCATTATCTCTAATTTCTTAAGTCACTGAATCAAATGAACAAGATATTATCTTCTCTCTTCGAGCATAAGAGCCTCTCGCGTGATGAAGCACGAGACATAATGCTCAATATTGCCGACGGAAAATACAATGACAACCAGCTATCTGCATTTATGACAGTATTCCTGATGCGAAGCATCACTCCCGATGAACTCACAGGCTTTCGCGATGCGATTCTTCAGCGTCGAGTGCCCGTGGATTTCGGCGATGTCAAGGCAATTGACATCGTAGGCACAGGCGGCGACGGCAAAAACACTTTCAATATCTCCACGGCATCATGTTTTGTGGTGGCAGGAAGCGGCAGAAAAGTTGTGAAACACGGCAATTATGGAGCAAGCTCAGTGTCGGGTTCTTCTAATGTGCTCGAACAGCATGGTGTGAAGTTTACTGCTGACGTTGACAAACTTCATCGCTCGCTTGAAGAAAGCGGTGTCAGTTTCCTTCATGCCCCCTTCTTCAGTCCTGCTCTCAAAAGCGTAGGTCCGGTGCGCCGATCGCTTAAGATGCGTACTTTCTTCAATATGCTCGGTCCTCTTGTGAATCCTACCCTCCCTAAAAATCAGCTTCTTGGAGTTTACAATCTTAAGCTTATGCGTCTATATCGCTATATTGCTCAGAATGAGGGTATCAACTGCACAATAGTACACTCCCTTGATGGTTACGACGAAATATCATTGACTTCTCCCTTTAAAGTTTCCAACAACACTTCTGAGCATGTGATGACGGCTTCCGATTTAGGACTGACAGGGGGAGCCCAGATCGACCTTTATGGAGGAGACACGGTCGAAGAAGCTGCAGTCATCTTTGATGATGTATTAGGAGGACGCGCCTCAGAACCGAAGAAAAATTGCGTGATTGCTAATGCCGCATTTGCAATCCATACTCTTGAACCGGAATTGCCATTGATGCAGGCAGTGAAAGAGGCAAAGGAATCGCTTGAAAGTGGTGCAGCTCTCGATCGCTTCAAGAAATTTGTCGAAGTAAACAGCTGAAGCAATGGCAACGAATATTTTAATGGAGATAGCAGCCACTAAAAGACGCGAAGTGGAAGCTATGAAAAAGGTAATCCCGGAAAGCTTGATGACAGAAATGGCTATCGGATGCTCGCGCCCGACTCTCGACATGAGCCTAAGCATCCGATCCCACAGGCCCGCTATCATAGCTGAGCATAAGCGACGCTCTCCTTCGAAAGGGGATATTTCTCCGATGAGCAACGTGGCAGACGTAGCGCGAATGTATGCAGCCGGAGGGGCTGCCGCAATGTCAGTGCTGACCGACACTCCTTATTTCGGAGGAAGTTTGGAAGATCTTGCAGTGGCTCGCCAGGCTGCCCCCGCACTCCCTTTGCTCAGGAAGGAATTTATAATAGACGAGTATCAGATAAAGCAGGCACGGGTATATGGCGCAGACACAATCCTTCTTATTGCAGCTATGATTTCGGCAGCAGACATTTTCCGATTCAATGATATTGCACATTCATATGGATTGCAGACTCTTGTAGAGATTCACTCTAAAGAAGAATTGAGAGCCGTTCCGGCAGATGCAGATATGGTGGGTGTCAATAATCGTGATCTCACTTCTTTCTCCACTGATATCAGCAACTCACTCTCGCTTATCGAGGCACTCCCATCAGGGATATTGAAAATTGCAGAAAGCGGAATTAAGACTCCTGAAGATCTGGAGCGTCTTAGCAAAGTCGGATTCGATGGTTTTTTGATAGGTGAAGCCCTTATGTCGGCTCCATCACCTGCTGAAGCGTTATCAAACTTCCTGGCAGTATGAAAATTAAAATTTGCGGAATGAAAGATACCGGCAATATCGCCGAGATTGCATCGCTTAAGCCTGACTATATGGGTTTCATATTCTATGCTCCATCCCCTCGCAATTGCATTGGGATAGACCCAGCGGTATTGACCTCCTTGTCGGAGGGAATCAATCCGGTAATGGTCAGCGTTGATATGCCGGAAGATGAAATCATCTCCACTGCAAATCGCTACGGATTCCGAACTTTGCAACTTCATGGCAACGAATCTCCTGAAATGTGCCGACGGCTTCGGGATTCAGGATTCAAAGTCATAAAAGCTATGGGGATGCATTCAGAAGAAAGTATCGAAGAGCTTAGGAAATATGAAGACTCCGTGGATCTCCTCTTGCTTGATACGCATACTCCCACTAAAGGTGGCTCAGGAAAGAAATTTGACTGGAGAATACTTGACGCTTACGATCTTCAGAAGCCTTTTATGCTAAGCGGAGGCATCGGAGCTGACGATGCTGAGGCTATTTTAGCCGTGCGACACCCAAAATTCGAAGGAATTGACCTCAACAGCCGATTCGAGATCTCCCCCGGAGTCAAGAATAAGACTCTTCTCAACAACTTCCTCTCACAATTAAAATGATAAAATTATGAATAATCTCACCAATCTCTTAACTAAAAAAAATCACGACCTCCTCTCAATATATTTCACCGCCGGATTCCCTACTCTCGACTCCACGGTAGATGTGATGGATGCCCTCTGCAAAAGCGGTAAGGTAGATATGATCGAGGTAGGCATACCATTCTCTGATCCTATGGCTGATGGGCCTGTAATCCAGAACAGTGGCACAATTGCCCTCAGAAATGGCATGAGCCTTCGCCTGCTCCTCGACCAAGTGGAGGAAGCACGGCGAAGAAATCCGGAAGTCCCGTTTATCGCAATGGGCTACCTGAATCCAATCATGCAGATGGGTCCGGAAAACTTCTTCCGTCGAGCCAAGGAAGCCGGCATTGATGCAGTCATCATCCCCGACCTCCCCTTCGACACCTATATGAGCGAATATAAGGATCTGAGCCGAAAATATGATCTCCCTATGATAATGCTCATCACTCCTGAGACGTCAGAAGAAAGAATTCACCTCATTGATGATCATTGCGATGGATTCATCTACATGGTCTCAGCCGCTTCCACCACCGGAGCACGCGATCGCTTCAACGAAGAACAGCTCGCATATTTCAAGCGCATCAACGATATGGATCTGAAGCATCAGCGACTCATCGGATTCGGTATCTCAAACGAGCAGACCTTCGATGAAGCATGCCGTTACAGCAGCGGCGCCATCATCGGCTCCCAATTCATCAAATGCCTCGCCGAAGCTCCCACCCCCGAAGCCGCCGTATCCACCCTCCTAAAAAGAATCGGCAAATCCTAATCCATTTTTTAATTATTTTGATGAAATTTTTGCGCATGTCGTGGAAATTTTGTAATTTTGCAAGCGATATGAGACCGATAATGCAAGATATAAGGAATAAACATATGGCAGACATGCTGTAAGGGATACGCACCCCCGAAAGGGGATGCGTATT
>CAYNPB010000070.1:1845-12422 GCA_964399005.1 uncultured Sangeribacter sp. | reverse complement strand
AAGGGATCTTTGATCTATTTGACACAGGCCGGGGATCTTCGGTGGATAGAATAATGAAGTCGTTTAAACTTATTAACGAATTAAATACCTAAAAACACGCTTTTATTACCTGGTGAAGGGGGCTTCCTAATGGGAGGCTCCCTTTTTTTGTGGGTGTGCTTCTTTTTGGGGGGGATCACGCAGAGGGCGCGGAGGGGCGGAGGGCGCGGAGGGAGATCTTTGGCTTTTGGGGATATTGGGGAAGTAGGATTAGGGGGGCATGCTTGGTACTTGATTTGCTTCGGGGGGTATCACGCGGAGGGCGCAGGGGAGATCTTTGGCTTTGGGGATATTTGTGAAGGAGGCTTAAGGGCGCATGCGGAGCATGCTTACTACTCAATTTGCTTCGGTGGGTGTGGTACGCAGAGGGGATGCTTTGGTGGGGGATCACGCAGAGGGCGCGGAGGGGCGGAGGGCGCAGGGGAGATCACGCAGGGGGCGTGGAGGGGCCCCATCCACATCCCTCATCTCCTCTGCGCTCTCCGCCCCTCAGCGCACTCTGCGTGATGCCACAAGGTATGAAAAAGGCTGAATCTTGGGGGATTCAGCCTTTGATTGAAGAGAGGTGGAGTCTGGTTGTATTGGCTTTTGGGGAGAGAGGAGGAGAGTTAGTGGAGAGAGGAGAGTGGTTGAGGATTTATTTCTTTACGATTTTTTTGCCATTGTGGAGGTAAATGCCTGCCGGGAGGGACTCCAAATCGGAAGCATCGCTAACGCAGATTCCATCGAGATTGTAGATCTTGTCGCTATCGAGAGATTTGTCGGCAATCAGCTTGTTGACAGCGTTTACATCAGATTTGTATGTCAGCTTGACGGTAGCAGCTTCAGTGTTGATTGTCTGGTGGAGACGGAGGTCGGCAGAAGAAGCAGCAGCGTAAAGGTCAACAGAGCCGTCTTCTACGTCGAATGTCTGGGTCTCTGGATTGAAATAAGCGAGTTGGTCGTGGTTGAGTTTCATTGTGACTGTCTTGGACTCTCCGGGTTCGAGTTCTACGCGGTCAAAACCAACGAGCTGGAGTTTCGGACGGTCAATCTGAGAATTGCAATGAGCATAGAGCTGTACGATTTCAGCACCCTTACGGTCGCCGGTGTTCTTGATAGTGACAGAAGCCTCAAGAGACTCGTCTTTGCCCAGCTTATCAGAAGAGAGGATAAAGTCGCTGTAGTCGAATGAAGTGTAGCTCATGCCGTAGCCGAAGGGATAAAGAGGAGTCTTGTTGTGGTACATGTAGGTGTATCCTGCCTTGCGGATGTCATACTGGAGCATGGAAGTGGGGAGGTCGGAAAGAGACTTATACCAAGTGGAAGTGAGCTTTCCGGAAGGATTGTAGTCGCCATAAAGCACGTCGGCAATAGCATTACCCTGAGCCTGACCGCCATACCAAGCTTCGACAATAGCGGGTACATTCTCCTGAGCCCAATTGATGGTCATGGAAGAGCAAGACTGGAGCAGCAGCACTACGTTGGGATTGACAGAATAGATTCCTTCAAGGAGTTTCTGCTGATCGCCGGGAAGTCCGAGGCTTGTTCTGTCGTTGCTTTCGTCAGATACGTCAAGGTTAGTGCCGGCTGCGAATACCACTACGTCGGCCTTTGCAGCGATCTCGAGTGCGCGCTTATAGTTTTCAGCAGAAATAGTGCCTGTCACTTCGCAAGCCTTATAGAGATATACGGGGCCTTCCTCTTCGAGAGGATTAGTGATTTCAGGATTGTATGGGCGGAACCAGTCCATGTTTGCACAATACTTGTCGCCGTTGGTGCCACCTTCAAATTTAGCATAGATCTTGTGGGTTCCGTTCCAGACAGCAGGGTCGATGTCGACGGTAGTCACCTCATATTTGCTCCAGTTGCCTGTCACAGGGCAAGTCACTACAGCCTCGGGAGTATCGTCGATTTCGTCGAGATAGAAGCGTACGATGGTAGGATTACTATTCTTTGCACCATGATATACATCAAGTTTTGTGCAGTTGGAGCCGAGGTGCACTTCGCTGAAACCAACCCAGTCGTTGTTGTAGATATAACCTAAGTTGCCACCTGAGCCATTGGCCTCATGAGAGAGACGGCGGTCGGTAGACTTGGTGCTCTGGAGGTCGCAATCCTCAAACTGCACTGTGCCGTCGCTTCCATTGTAGTTGAGCTTGGCAGCAATGCCCTCGAAAGGAGTGGAAAGAACTGTCGGAGAGCCGGAATAGCCGCCGAGAGAGACAGTATTGCCGAGAGGACCGATGACAGCTACAGTCTTAGTCTTATCGAGGGGGAGGAAATTGTTGTCGTTTTTAAGAAGCACAATCGATTCGAGAGCTGCCTTGAGAGCGAGATCCTGATGCTCCTGGCAGTTAAGTTTTGAAGAAGAGATAGAAGTCCACTTCACATTGCTCTTCTTGTCGAACTCGCCTACTGAGAAACGAGCGGCAAACACGCGAGTGAGAGCCTTGTCGAGGTCAGCCTCAGTCATCAGACCCTTCTCAATAGCCTCCTTGCAATATTTCTGGAAAGTATCGCCACAGTTGAGGTCTTCACCATTGATCATAGACACTGCAGAAGCCTCTGCACCTGTCTTCACGTAGTTATGACGGGAGAACACATCATCTACCGCACCACAGTCGGAAGTCACAAAACCGTCGAATCCCCATTCTTCGCGGAGGATTTTGTTAAGGAGTTCGCCATTGGCGCCGCAAGGGACGCCGTTGACCGCATTGTAAGCGCTCATGACCGACCTTACGTTGGCTTCTTTCACCGACATCTCAAAAGCGGGGAGATAATATTCGCGGAGATTGCGGTCGTCAACTTCAGAAGAAGTGGAGTGACGCCCCTTCTCATAGTTGTTGGCAGCGAAATGCTTGACGGTAGCGATAGTCTTGTAGTGTTTCGGATCGTCGCCTTGCATACCCTTTATGTATTCCACGGCAATCTTACCGGTCAGGTAAGGGTCTTCACCGTAGTTCTCTTCATCGCGTCCCCAGCGCGGGTCACGGCTCATGTTGATTGTCGGGCACCAATAGATAAGACCTTTGCTCTTGTCGTTGTTGTAGATACGGGCCTCATCGGAGATTGCGGTTGCAGTCTGGAAAATCAGAGGGAGATCCCATGTGGAAGACATGGCTTTTGATACCGGGAAAGAAGTGGCAAGGCCTGAACGAGCCACACCGTGAAGAGCTTCATTCCAGTAGTTGTAGTCCTTGACGCCAAGTCGGGAGATGGCGTCAGTGCCATGGCCAACTTGATTGATTTTTTCATCAAGAGTCATTCTCGACACGAGGTCGGCAGCTCTCTTTTCAGGAGAAAGCGACTCGTCCTGATAGGGATAAGTGTCGGCATACATTCCGGCACCACCCAATATAGCCAAGGCTATAAGTGAAGATATTTTTTTCATAATGATTATGGTTAGATTTTTACTGTAATCTTTTTCAGGTCTTTGTCGGCGCTGGAGCTGCCTACGAAGACTTCATATTTGCCGGGCAACACATTCATGGACTGAGTCTCGGGATCCCAAGTCTCAAACGATTCGCTTGGCATCGGAATCACTACCTCCTTAGACTCTCCGACATTGAGATTGACGCGGGCATATCCGCGGAGAGACTTAGAAGGGCCATCGGAGTCGTCGGGACGCTTTACGTAGACTTCCACTGTCTCAGTACCGGGAAGACTCCCCTTGTTGGAAACTTTCACCTTCACCGATTTCCCATCGTATTTCACCTTGTCGTAGGCAAAAGTGGTGTAGCTGAGTCCATATCCGAAAGGATAGAGGGGTTTCTCCTTGAGATAGCGGTAGGTGCGTCCAGCCATTGAGTAGTCGTCGTAGTCGGGGAGCTGGCTATCGCCGCTATAGAATGTGACAGGGAGCTTCCCGGAAGGATTAACGTCGCCATAAATAATTTCAGCGATAGCAGTTCCTCCTTGCTCACCGGGATACCAGGCCTGCAGGATAGCATTGCAGATTTCATTCTCGGGAGTGAGAGCCACAGCGCTTCCGCTGCAATTGACCATAACGATCTTGACGCCGGCATCATGCAGGGCAGCGATTATCTTGCGCTGGCACTCTGGGAGCTCTATGCTTGTGCGGTCGCCCCCCTTGAAGCCGGGTTCGTTGACCGAAGCCTGTTCCCTCTCATAAGCCGGAGAAATGCCTCCTACAAAGAGGACTACGTCAGCCAGGGAAGCCTCGTTGATGAGCGACTGCATGTCGGTAGGTTTAGAGCGGAGCAAGTCAACGTTGAGAGTAGCGTCGTCGGCAAGCTGCATATAGTCGATCTCGAGGTCGTATTTTTTGCCGGCTTCCACTTTCATTTTGTAGGAGCGGAACCCGAGGGGATCTGCTTTCCAACGGTTGTGGACAGTGTCGCCATTGATGATGATGCGGAGGCCATCGTCGTTGTTGAATGCGAGGTCGAGCACTTCAGATTTTTCAGCTACGAAAGATCCTTTGAGCTGAAGGGTGAAGTCGGTGAGGTTGACCCCACCGGTGAAAGCCGTGTTGCCTCCATTGTCGAGCTTGATGGCGGAAGCATAATATTCCTTGGCGGCAGGAGTGCCTTCCATCTTGGTATTGTTCCAGTATATACCCTGCAATCCGGCGTGTCCGTCAGGAGCCACAAACTTATCCATGATGCTTTCATCTTCAGTCATGGCAGTATGTGTGCATCCTTTACGGAAAGGAATGCTGTTGGCGCAGAGGTTGGAAAGGCCCTCGAGAATGGTGACGGTGTGTGCAGGCTGACCATAGTAGATGCCCCACTGCATGGTGGAATCGGCAGCGTTAGGGCCTATCACCATTATCTTGTCGGTCTTGCGGAGAGGGAGGATTCCGTCGTTCTTAAGAAGGACGCATTGTTCGCGAGCCATGTCTCGAGCAATCTGACGATGACGTGGAGAAGAGATAACTTCCGGCTTAATCGAACGCCAGGATACAATCTCGTCTGAATCGAAATCGCCAAGGCGGAAGCGCTCTGCAAGTAGACGGCAAACATTTATGTCGACTTCTTTCTCAGAGAGGTCTCCTCTTCTGACTGCTTCGGGGATATTCTTATATATTTGTCCGCATTCCACGTCGGTGCCTGATTTCACACCTAATGCAGAAGCTGCGGGGGCGTCGGGACTCACTTCATGAGCCCCTTTGCGGAAGAAGTCGGTGATAGCCCCGCAGTCGCTGACCACGATGCCATCAAAACCCCACTGATTGCGCAGGATTTGATTCAGGAGATTGTCAGATCCGCAGCAAGGCTCACCGTCGTTGCGGTGGTAGGCGCACATCACTTCGCGCACACCACCATCCACAAGAGTCTCGAAAGCAGGCATATAAGTCTCCCAGATGTCGCGCTGGCTGAGATCAGTTAGATTCATGGAGTGGCGCAGATATTCGGGGCCGCTATGGATAGCGAAGTGCTTTGCACAAGCCAGGAGCTTGAGGAATCCATGCTCGTCAGGCTCACCCTGCAGGGCTTTCACAACGCGGAGCCCCATGCGTCCATTCATATAGGGGTCTTCACCATAGGATTCCTGACCGCGTCCCCAACGAGGATCGCGGAAAATGTTGACCGTGGGGGTCCAGACGCTGACGCCTTTGTATTTTGCAGTCTTCCCTTCAGAGCGGGCGATATTGTTTTTGGCTCTCATCTCGTCGCTGACGGCAGTGAATACGTCAGTGATAAGGTCATCATCGAAAGAAGCGGCCATGCCTATACAGCTTGGGAATACGGTGCTGAGGCCGTTGCGTGCCACTCCATGCAGACCTTCGCTCCACCACTCGAAAGCGGGAATTCCAAGGCGGGGGATGGCTGGAGATGAATTCATCATCAGCTTAGTTTTCTCCTCCAGCGTCAGTCGGGAACAAAGGTCGGCAGCACGCTCTTCGGGGGTGCGGGAAGGATCTTTATACACCGGCACCTGAGCATATAAAGATGCGCAGGAGATCAATGCTGTGGAGAAGATCAAATGTCGGATTTTCATGATGGTAGAGTCGGATTTTAAAAAAGGGCCGTATTTGCTCGTCAAATACGGCCCTCATTATTACTAACCTTTTTACTTATGAAATATGCGAAATAATTACTTGTTGATTACCTTCTTGCCGTCGCTGAAGATCACCACGCCCTTAGCGTCGGGAGCAACTTCCACGCCGAGTACGTTGAAGGCCTTTCTTACTACGACAGGCTTAGCTGCGATGCTCTCAACTCCTGAGCCGAAGCTGCCGTTGAGGCTGAAGCCGAGCTGGAGAAGGTTGGCAGTATACTTATTGACTTTCTCTTCAACGAATGTGAGGAGAAGGATCTTGCTTCCCTTAGTGAGGTCTACGTTGTCGATCTTTGCAGTCTTGAAAGTAGCCCAGTCGTTTTCGCAGTCAGAGCAATCGAGAGTGTCTGTCCATTCCGGTTCTGCAGTAGAGGGGTCTTCATCATAAGCAGCCTTGTCGTAGATAGCGAAAATGATTTTCGGCTCTTCTCCATTAGCGTTCTTGCTTGCATATGCAGCGTTGAGCTGATAGCTGCCGTCTTCAGTGACGTTAAGTTCGAAAGATTCCTGCTCGCCGTTGCGGTAGTTGCCAAGCACCTCAGCATTTCCGTCTTCATTTACAGTCTCGCCGTCGAGAGTGCATTTGCCTTTAGATTCAACACGGCCATTCTTGGAAAGACCTGCGCGGGTATTGATGTTGATCCATCCCGGAACGTCATTGTCCATCTTGAGCTTTTCGAAATAAGCCACAACGTCGGTAGACTCAGTGATATAGAAGTAGTAGGGGTTTTCGGTGTAAGACTCCCCATTGACTTCCCAGTTGAGGAATTTATATCCTGAGTTAGCAGTGGCAGTGAGAGTTATCTCAGTGTCTTCGAGATAAGAGTCCTGGTTGGGGCTTGCCAAGATACGTCCGGCTTCTTCGTCCGGATCAATATCAGTGTAGAGGGAGTAAGTGACGATGCTTTCGCGAGCCTCAAACACGAACTCGCGGAGATTGGCAGTGCTCTTAGTGCCACCTGCATCGTTGAGGAATTCGATACGGAAAGTGTAGAGACCTGCTTCGATAGGATCTTCGATGAAGATAGTGGCATTGGCGAAGACACTCCAACCTTTGTTGTTGTTAGCAGGGTTGTAGGTGTCGCTCCAGGTTGTGTCGCCATTTTCGTTGATGAGGGAGAAGTTGATGTGAGTTCCGTCGATCTTGCAACCTTCCTGGAAGTGGAGGATGAAGGGAGTGGTCTCAGTGTTGTTGAGCTTCAGTTCGGCAATGTCGCCATTACACATATTGTCGAATTGCACGATGCCTTCATCGTCTGTCTTGAAGCGTGCTTTGGGTTCAGAGCCATCATCGGGCATAGTAGCGACTGTGACTACGGAGTAATCACCTTCGATCTTCAAAGGCTCCTCGTTAGGGATGTTTTGTACTGTCTGCGCATTAGCCGCGAAAGCAACGGCTGCGAGCGTTAAGAGAAAAGTTGACCTCATATTGATTAAAATTTATTTGATTAATATTTTCTTTCCATTATGTATGTAGAGTCCGGGGATTGTCGGCGCATTGATCCGGATGCCTTCCATGTTGTACCATACATCTTCCTGATCAGCTGTGGGGATAGAGTAAATTTCATCTACTGCTGTATACTTGTCGGTGGTGTAGAGGAAGATCTTGAGCCATGGGTTGTTGCCGGTCCATTTGAGGGTGAGATTATTTTTCACGCCACCCGGAATTGGAATTTCGAAAGAGGCATCTTCAGAGCCTTTCGGGAGCACGTATGTGCCTTCTTCGTAGGCGTTGCCGTTGAGTTCAACCAGGCTTGCATCCGAGAAGCTGTCGAGATCATAGCGGGCGTGACCCTCAATCTTGAGCCAAGTGACATTGGCACCTGCCGGGAGAGTGATGAGATGCTCCTGATCGCGTCCCATACCGATGTATTCACCATTGGTGGTGTAGCCACCTCCGACGCTGTTGGAGATAGAGAGACCTTTGCCGAATGCCCAGGAATTTCCTTCGCGGGTGACATTGCTCATCTCGTAGAATTCTTCTACAGGGTCGTATTCGAAAATGTCGCCTTCCACTTTTCCTCCCTCGTTTTGAGCCAAGGTGATGTCATTGACGAGGCTTGCGAGATAGACTTCAAGCATCGTATATCCCTCATCGGAGAGAGTGTTGCGGTCGTTGGCATCGTTGGGATCGAGGCCATTGGCCTTTTCCCATTCGTCGGGCATGCCGTCGGCATCAGTATCGGCGGGAGCATCTTTGCTCACGAGAGTAGGCCAGGCATTCCAATCTTCAGGGGCGTTGGAGGGTTTGTTGTCGTCCTGGGAATTGATGAATCCTCTGGAGTTGCCTTTGCCGGTATATGTTGCCTTGCCATTCTTGGCGTCGCTGACCATAAGCTCGTCATGGCTGTCGCGGCTGAGGCTTGCACCGGCATATCCCAACACTTTCTCATAGGCATCTTGTGCGCTGTGGGTAGTGGTATATATGAAGTCGATGGGGGAATCGAGACGGATTTCTTTCTTCACCTTGTCGCTCCAAGTGCCGTCGGTAGCGGAGTTGGAAGTGTCGATCTGGTTGTACATGCCGTAGGTCCAGTTGTCGCGAGTCACGTCGGCATACTGAGTGTTGACGTTGCCATCTACGTAGAATGTGCCCCACACATCCTGCATCGGGGCGAAGCCGGGGTAAGTCTGGCAATAAGACTTAGTGCGTATGCCCACGGCAGCGATACGTCGTCCTTTAGCTCCGGTAGGAGTTGCCGGGCCCGGCTTATAGTAGTTGTTGACGATATTGACGTTCATGCCTTCGCCACCATAGCAGCCGTTGCCGCCCCAGTTGTAGATTACGTTGTTGCGCATATCCATGCGTTCGTCGGTCTGGGTTCCTTCGCGAGGACCGAGGCGTGGAGTACGGCTTCCGTGGTGGATAAGGAGGTTATGGTGGTAGGAAGCACCTGAGCCTCCCCAGTTGCCACCGTAGCCGTGGCTTCCTTTGCTATGGCCGGAGTTGACGAGGCTTTGGCTTACTATAGACCATTGAACGGTGGAGTTGTGGTTGCCGTATATGGAGCAGCATTCGTCGATGCTCCAGCTTACTGAGCAGTGGTCGATGATGATATCGGAGCAGTCCATTCCGCTGAGACCATCCCATCCGTCGGCACCGTTGTTGGTGACGTTTTTATTGCCGAGACGGAAACGGACGTAGCGAATGATGGTGTTTGAGCCGACTGATACGGGAAAGTCAGCGAGGCAGATGCCGTCGCCGGGAGCAGTCTGTCCGGCGATAGTGGTATTGGCAGGCATCTTGAGGGCACTTGAAAGATGTATGGTGCCGGAGACGTCGAAGACGATAGTGCGAGGTCCGGGTTGGGAAAGAGCCCAACGTAGGGAGCCTTTGGAGGTGTTGTCTTTGAGGTTGGTCACATGATAGACATTGCCGCCACGTCCGCCGGTAGTGTATCGGCCGAATCCTTCGGCGCCCGGGAAGGCGGGAATTTTCTCCTCAGCCATCAAGGGAGAGCTTCCGAAGATTGCGGCTGCGAGCGAGAGGATGGTGAATGTCTGATGTAGATTTATTTTCATGATGGGTTGTTGAATTTTTTCTGATGCAAAATTATGATATAAAAGGGAAAAAGAGGGTGAAAAAATTGTCGGAAACTTACTCCTGACAGGGATAAGATTGTACGGATGACGATTTATCACCTCTCGGTTGGGGATTTTATTAGAGTTAGGCTCGGATTTGTTTATGGGGAGGACGCACGAGCCGTGCGTCCCTACCAGGTCTTGGGGGTGGGAGAGAAAAAAGCCGGAGTGGGGTTTGGATCCCACTCCGGCACGTCTAACTACCACATTGCCTATGTTAATAATAGGTCTATTTATTTATTGAAGATCTTTTCAGATTTGATCTTGCCGTCGGCAGTGCGAGTCACCTTGATTACTGCACCCTTGACGTCGCCGCTGATGCGTACGCCCTGGAGGTTGAAGTATTCAACTGCGGCTTCTTCTACATTGAAGGAATCTACGGCAGTAGTCTGTGGTGCAACTGACATCTTGCCACGGCAACCGTTAGGATTGATTGCAGCCAATGTGAAGAGTTTCGGATCCTGATTGTCGGCAGGAGCGTAGGAGAGTTCCGGTGTGTAGGCTACGAAGTTTCCGTTGTAGAATACGAGGTAGCCGGAAGCGCCATCTACCTTGTTCCAAACGATGTCGCCTTTCTCATCAGTGGCCGGAGCCGGAGCTGCACATTCTTCTACGCATGCTTCTGCATCCCAAGAGTCGATACCGCCGAGGACATTGCGCGGAGTGAAGTGGTCGGCGTATTCAGCGGGAAGGATTGGAGAGTAAGAGTTTACGCTTGAAGGAGAATTTGTGCGCTTGCTAAGGTCGAGAGCGTTACCATTGGCATCCATTGAGTTGTGCTCGAAGAAGTGAGTGGTGAGATCGCTCATACCGCCCCAACCGCCATCAGAGGGGAGTGCTTTCATCGTAGTGTTGAGGAAGAATGCACGGGGTTCGTTCTGCCAAGGACGACCAAGGGAGTAGTTTCCTTCTCCGTCGATGGTGCAATTCTGGAATACGTAGCCGTATTT
>CAYNPB010000070.1:0-1745 GCA_964399005.1 uncultured Sangeribacter sp. | reverse complement strand
TGTTGTTGGAAGAGCTGAGAGCGGCAACTGCGTCACGCAATTCGTTGACATTAGAAACTGCTACGAATCTGTCAGCAGCGATAGGAGCGGCTACGGCCGGGGAACCTACTTCGAGAACGTGAGTGTATGCTTTCGCTGTCTTGTTGCCATAAGTGTCGGAAACGGCACCTGCAGGGATAGTCACTTCAACATTAGACTCATACGGGAGATCCCAAAGAGGGAAGTAGAGAGTAGTGTTTCCACCGTCGGCAGTGATATTCTTGCCGTTTACAGTGATGGTGGCATCTTTCACGACGCGGTTGAATTGGAAAGCTACAACAGCGTGGTTGCGGTCAACGACAGAAGTTGCTGAAGTCTTAGTCACTTCGGGAGCAGTTGTGGGTTTGATTTCTTCGTAAGTGAATTCGAACCAGCATACAGGTTGGCTACCACCTTCGAATGTGAAGACGAAAGGAGTGCCCGGGGTATGATCCTCGACATTGATGACGAGATTGAGAGCGTGGTCGTTGTCCACACCAGTTTTGAAAGCACTTGCAGATGGGAGATAGATAGTGGCGCCTTCGCTTGTCACAGAGGCAACTCGACCTTCGGTATAGTTGTCGTAGAGACATACCATCTTGATCTGCTTGATCTTCATGTAGGAAGGAGCGGAGAGAGTGACAGGAGGATTGTTCTTCATCTTGAATTGAGTACCAGACCAACCATCGTTGCAAGACACATAGAAGAGACCATTGCTCCAGTTTCCGTCTTCAGCTTTGCCCTTATAGCCGGCGTCGTAGCGAAGTTCTTCGAAGATGTCGTTGTCTGAGGGCTGATAGATATGGATGCCTGGGAGAGTGAAGCTGAAATCCTGAGTGAGGTTTCCGGCTTTGCCTGTGAAAGTATAGGAAGCCGTGTTGGCATCTTTCATTTCGCCCTTAGCTGTCACTGAGCTTCCGTCGACGAAAGTAGCGATAACTTCGGGGAGTGAAGTGAATGTAAGGCCTTCGATGTTTATGCCTGTGTTGTTTTCGTTGAAATCTGCTATCACATCTTCACCTACAGCGAGGCCATCGAGAGAGAGGGCACTGAGAACTACGTCGCCGATATGATAAATGCGTACTTTGAAATCAGTCTGAGGAGCAGCGGTGTTTTCGTCGGTATTCAACTTGATTGAGAGTTCGCAATCTGCAGCAGCGACTGGAGTGGGCACTTCAATTATACCATCATTAACGGGGAGTTCAGTTTCTCCGACAGTAGCCTTAAGAGGAGCACCGGAGTAATCAACTTTCACTTTTACAGAAGACTGAGCATAATCGATAGGGAGATTGAAAGTATAGTCATACCCCTCCAAATCAACAGGATCAATTCCTTCGACAGATATGTTATTGAGGACAGCGAAGTTTTCAGCGATTTTAGTGAATTCAGGAGATTTATAGTTAGCGATATAACCACCATCATTATGGAAAGAATATTTGATTGTCTTCTTTCCAGGAGTCACTACACCTTCGAGGAGAATATCGGCTACATGTTTGCCAAAAATAGTATAGTATGTGTCAATCTCTTTTTTGTTGGATGCTTGATCGATAATTTCAATCTGAATATCACCAACATTTTGGTGCCAGGGGAAATCGACGTGCATATTATATACACCGGCTTCTTTTACGAATGCCTCACCTGTAGCTACGCAACCATTATTAATATAACCAACGTTGGCTCCGCCATTTTCTACGTATAAACCTCCCTCATATGACCAGCAATTATGC
>CAYNPB010000069.1:0-12642 GCA_964399005.1 uncultured Sangeribacter sp. | reverse complement strand
CCTTGGGTTGCAGCGCCTACTGTATAGATATTCATACGGTTGGAGCCCGGACCCATTATGCCGCGAAGTCCTCCTGTGCCGAATTCCAGATCCTTATAGAATGCCTCGATGAGGTCTGTCTTGTCTTCTGCATCCAGAAGTTTCTTTACTGCTGCACGAGTCTCTTCATCGTATTGCGGCCCAAGCCACTGCTCGGCTTTTGCCACTACTGATTTCATCAGTTCTTCGTTGTTCATATTAGGGTTATTTATTAAGTTAATTCATATTGCAACTGGAAGTCTATTCCCTTCCATAAATTCAAACGCAAATATAATGAAATTAGATGATAATGGCAAGAGTTTTTAAATATTATTTGCCTTTATGCCGAATATTAGTTAACTTTGCATAATGAAACTGCTTTTGAGGGCAGATATCTAACTAATCATAATCTTCACCACGCCCATGATATACTCTATGACAGGCTTCGGACGAGGCACCGCTACAGCTCCTACTAAGAAAATCACTGTTGAGATCAAAAGTCTCAACTCAAAGCAACTTGACCTCAACATGAGGGTTCCAGGATACTTCAGAGAACTTGAAGTGGAAGTGCGCAACGCTCTGCTGAAAAAGCTCGAACGAGGCAAGGTCGATCTCTCCGTCATGGTGGAGAATACAGCTCCGGAAGCTCCCGCCTCTGTCAACACTGAAGTGCTCGGTGCCTACAAATGCCAGATAGAAGAAGCCGCCGACAGGCTGGGAGTGCGAGTGCCGGAAGATTGGTTTCCAATCCTCATGAGAATGCCTGAATCTATGAAAACTCAGATTCAGACTCTCGACGAGGCCGATATCAAGGCTTTCCGCGACGCTTGCGATGAAGCAGCCCGCAAACTGACTGAATTTCGTCTGACCGAAGGAAAGAAGCTTTATAGCTTTTTCGTGGAAAAGACCGGTAATATTTCTTCTCTTCTTGAAAAAGTGGAACCTTTCGAGAAAGACCGTATCCTAAAGATCAGAGAACGACTCGAAACTCAGCTTTCTCGCCTCAACACTATTGAGTATGACAAAGGTCGCCTCGAGCAGGAACTCATTTTCTATATTGAGAAACTTGACGTGACGGAAGAGAAGATACGCCTGCGAAGCCACATCAATTATTTCCTGGAGACTATGGGCGCACCCGACGAAACTCCGGCTTGCGGACAAGGCAAGAAACTCGGTTTCATTGCTCAGGAAATGGGGCGTGAAATCAACACCCTCGGTTCGAAATCCAACGACGCTGAGATGCAGAAGATCGTAGTGATGATGAAAGACGAACTCGAGCAAATCAAAGAGCAAGTCCTCAACGTCCTCTAATCCCTGAAACCCGAAACCAGAAACCTGAAACCAGAAACCCCGAAAACAATGGAAAAAGGAAAAATTATTGTACTCTCAGCTCCCAGCGGAACAGGAAAATCTTCTATCATTAAGAAGCTTCTTGAATATCCTGAATTGAATCTGGGTTTTTCGGTGTCAGCTACTTCCCGCGCCCCTCGCGGTGCAGAACAGCATGGAGTGGAATATTATTTCATCACTCACGAGGAATTCAAGCGCAAAGCAGCCGCAGGAGATTTCGTGGAGTGGGAAGAGGTCTATCCCGGCACATGCTACGGCACTCTCAAAAGCGAAGTGCAAAGAGTCACGGATGCCGGGCAGAATCTGATAATGGATATCGACGTGAAAGGTGGTATCAGCGTCAAGAAATGCTATGGTGACCAGGCTCTCACCATATTTATACTTCCACCAAGCAAAGAGGAGCTGGAAAGGCGTCTGAGAGGACGCGGCACAGATGCGGAAGAAGTGATCCGCAAGCGTCTCGACAAAGCAGACTTTGAGCTGAGCTTTGCCCCCCAATTTGATGTGCGCGTTGTCAACGACAATCTCGACCATGCAGTAGAAGAAGTCCGCCGCCTAATCCTCTCCCCAAAAGGCTAATCGCGATACGCACTACGCGATACGCGATACGCAAAATAAAAATAGCGTCAGAAACTGACGCTATTTTTATTTTATATCACCTTAATCATTCTGCGCGTAATAGCTCTTTCCGGCTCCATAATGGCCGTAGCTTCCGGCCCCTTCTGTGCCATTGAGAAGCAAGCACATATTATTGTATTCCTTGCTGCGATATACATTTTCAAGCTCTGAGAGAAGTCCTCTTTCGAAGAGCCCGACGCGAAGCACAAAAATTGTATTCGTACATACCGTGCTGAAGATTCTTCCATCGGCAATCATCTGAATAGGAGGACAATCGATGAATATCACATCATAATCCTCTCTGAGTTTCTCGATCATCGGAGCCAATCTGCCATTTTCGAGCAATTCTGTAGGATTCGGAGGAGTCTTTCCACCAGGAAGGATGTCGAGATTCTCATGTAGCCTTCCTCTGACAATCACTTTCTCCGGCTCAGCCTTACCCAGCAGACACTGAGCCAGACCTGCATCCGAATTGCCCACGAATTCTGAAGAAGAATTGCGTCGCATATCGCCGTCGATCACGAGCACTTTCTTGCCGCGTATCGCAAGCGACATGGCAAGATTGATTGCGATGAAGCTCTTTCCGGAGCCAGGGTTGAAGCTGGTCAGCATCACCACTGGGCATTTCGCCTCTCCGTCAAGCATGAAGTTGAGGTTGGTGCGCACCACTCTATATGCTTCATTGACGATGTTGCGGTTGCCCGGATTGACCACCAGCATGTGATCCTTATCCTCGAATTTCTTGCTGTTGACCTTCGGAATTTCACCGAGGAACGGTATGCTGAGCCCCTTAAGATCATTCTTGTCACGCACCTTAGTGTTTGAGATTTCACGCACGTAGATCGTACCCACGGGAATTGCAAGACCCATAATGAATGTTATCATCAAAATCGACAATGGTTTCGGAGACGTAGGTTCAGAATCTCCGTTCGGGCGAGCGATTATGCGTGTGTTGTAAGGAGTGAAAGCTTGATTGAGCTGATTTTCTTCCTTCTTTTGAAGAAGATAGAGATAAAGCGACTCTTTCACTTTCTGCTGGCGCTCTACACTCAGAAGGTATCGGGCCTGCTCAGGGTTAGAGGCAAGTTTCTTCTCAAAAGAGAGCTTCTCCTTTGTCAGATTTGAGATCTCCTGCGATAATATCTTGATTTGGTTATCGAGAGTGGAGAGTATGGCAGTTCTTGAGTCTTCTATCTGGCCATCAAGCGACTGCACGAGCGGGTTTTCCACTGAAGATGCTTCAACCATCGAGTTGCGGTTGCGCACCATCGCATTGTGAGCCGTAATCTGAGCATCAAGCACATTGTTCTGCACTCCCAGATTTGAAGGATAGGTCTTGGAAGGACTGTTGTTCTTCTCCACGAAGTCTTTCAGATACTTCACAAGTTGAAGATCATTATTCAGCGACAGGATAGCATTGCGGGCATTCTGCTCTTCGGTAAGGCTTATGGTAGCGCTCGTGATCAAGTCAGGAATCTGATTTTCAGACTTGAAGTCTGATATATCGGAATCGACATCGCTAAGTTCCTTTGAAAGCGACACCAATCGGTCGTCGATAAAATCAGAGGATGCAAGTGCCACTTCATTCTTGCTCCTGATCCAATCTTCATTATAGACTTCAATGATGGTGTTGAGCACGTCTTCTGCTCTGCGCGCACTTCCATCCTTAACGGTAAGGTCTACCACAGAGGCCTCTTTTCTCAACTCGTTTACACTGAGTTTCATCAGCCAGCTCTCTACAGCTCCTTTGAGCGACGATCTTGTGACCGTGATCTTATAATCCTTATCATCATCTTCCTCTTTGTCTTTGCCAAAGAAAGGAGTCTTCTCGATTTTGATTTTTCCTAACGGAGTCATCACTGACTCGCCAAATTTGATAGGCTTCTTCTGATCGAATGGCACCTTATCTTTCTTCACCTTAAATTTGCTGAGGTAAATATCACCATTCTCTTCGATTTTCATCTTAAACGAGCCCCCGATGTTGTCTGATAAGGTCTCGAAAGTGACAGTCACCGGAAGTCCGGAGCCATACAGCACACCGCTGCGCAGCCCTTTTCTCATGTAGTAGGTGGTCTGAAGGCCAAGGCGTTCCACGACCTGAGCCATCAGGTCAGGCGACTCGAAATATGCCATTTCATTATAAAGATTGTTGGTGGCATTACCGATACCCAAATCGGCAAACATCGCAAGTGCCGATGTAGAACCAGACTCCCCATCTTCCTTTATCTCAACTTGTGCCTCGCGAGTATATACGAATTGTTTCCAAGATAAATATAGCACACCAAGTCCCAGCCAAACCGTGAGCGAAAGAATTATCCATTTCCATTGGCGTAATATTGCATTAAACAACTCTTTAGGAGTCATTTTCTGCTCTGAGGTATTGTTGGAGGTTGACATTTTTTCGATGTTGGGTTCCATATAATTATATACTCTATTTCCTTATACTAACGAAATTAATCCGAAAAAAATTATGCAGCCTCAGCCGCATAAAGGTGATTTTCTGCAAAATTAATAAAAATTTTCGACATATGCAAAGCCTTTCACCCCCTTACACTTTAAAGCCCCTATGCCCACAAAGCATATTGAGTAGCAAGCGCGCTCCGCGCGCGCCATTAAGCGTCTCCCCTGAAGACCTAACCTCCCCTTTTAGGCGATGGGGGACAATCACCTCCGACTAAGATAATCATTAAGTATAATCGTTGCCGCTATCTCATCTACAAGTTCCTTATTTCGCCGAGCCATTTTATGAAGCCCTCCGTCTATCATAGCCCGGTGCGCGAGAGTGGATGTAAAGCGTTCGTCATAGCGATCTATGGGCATCTCCGGCATTTCACGACGAAGTTGCTTCAGAAATGGCTCAATATATCGGGTGCTTTCCGATGGAGTGCCATCCATCTGCTTTGGCAGCCCGACAATAATTTTGTCTACGCTTTCACGGCTGCAATAATCTTTAAGAAATGCCATAAGATCGCATGAGCGAACGGTCGTAAGGCCATTCGCACATATCTGCAATGTGTCTGTTACGGCTATGCCACATCGTTTTCTACCGTAATCAATAGCTAAAAGTCGTCCCAATACTAAATAAAATTAGAGAAACGACCACACTCTCCGTAGAGGGTGTGGTCGGAATTTCATTTCTTTTGATACTCGCTTATTTCTTGTTGGCGAAGAAGCGCTGATACAGGCCATAGAATCCCTGACCGTGGCGAGCCTCATCTTTTGCCATCTCATGAACTGTGTCGTGGATAGCGTCAAGATTAGCAGCCTTTGCATTCTTAGCAATGCGCATCTTGTCTTCGTTTGCACCTGCCTCTGCATGCATACGCTTCTCAAGGTTGGTCTTAGTGTCCCATACCATATCGCCGAGGAGCTCAGCAAACTTTGCAGCATGCTCAGCCTCTTCGAAAGCGTAACGCTTGAACGCGTCTGCCACTTCGGGATAACCCTCGCGGTCAGCCTGACGAGACATTGCAAGATACATACCTACCTCTGTGCATTCACCCATGAAGTGATTGTTGAGGTCTTTCTTCATCTCGTCGTCTACATCTTTTGCTACGCCTACCACGTGTTCGGTGACAAACTTAAGAAGTTCTGACTGATCAAGTTCTTTAAATTTTGAAGCTGGTGCGCCACACTGCGGGCATTTCTCAGGAGCGTTTTCCCCTTCTGCTACATATCCGCAGATGGTGCATATCCATTCTTTTGCCATATTGATTTTTTTTATTTTTTAGATTTAACTTGGGTTATATTTCGCCTTCACCTTGTGTCGGCAAAAGTAAAACAAAGAATAATCTTGAATGGTTCAATTTTTATAAAAAAATATTTCGCTTCACTTTAAATTTTTTTAATGCGAGAAAATATTTCTTATTTACGAGTAAGTTCATAGAAAGCGATAGCAGAGGCTGCCGCAACGTTTAGCGAGTCCACCCCATTGTGCATCGGAATCTTCACCACGTAGTCGGCCGCGTCAATCGTGGCGAGCGGCAACCCCTCACCCTCGGTTCCCATAATAATCGCCAGCTTTGGTTCCTGCTTAAGTTTAGGATCGGCGATGTCGATCGAATTATGCCTGAGGGCCATGGCCACTGTCTTGAATCCATTGGCCTTCAATTGATCCATACCTTCCTCCAGGCGAGTCCATGGCACGAGAAACACCGATCCCATCGATACGCGCACTGCTCGCCGGTTGAGCGGGTCGCATGCTGTAGGAGTAAGAAAAACTGCATCAATACCGAGAGCGGCAGCCGACCTGAATATCGACCCTATGTTAGTGGTGTCACTGACATCATCTATCACCACTACCCTGCGAGCGTTCTCACACAATACTTCCGTAGAAGGAAGCACCGGGCGACGCATCGCGCAAAGCACTCCCCTCGTCAGCGTATAGCCGGTGATGGATGCGAGCACTTCCCTGCTCCCGGTATAGATAGGTATTTCCGGAAGCCTCGATATTATGTCAGCTGCGTCTCCCTCTATGTGCCGATGCTCACAAAGGAGGGCTGTCGGCTTCATACCTGCGGCAAGAGCCACTCGGATCACTTTCGGGCTCTCCGCAATGAAAACACCTTCCTCCGGATGAAGAGAATTGCGGAGCTGAGCTTCTGTCAGCCCCGCAAAAATCTTTATTCGAGGATCTTCGCAAGATGTGATTTCAATCGGATTCATCACATCAGTTTCTTATATCGGATGCGATGCGGTGTCTCGGCATCTATGCCGTCGCGTTTCTTTCGGAATTCCTCATAGTCGGAATAGCCTCCCTCATAGAATGTGATCTTTGAATCTCCCTCAAATGCGAGAATATGGGTGGCTATGCGGTCGAGAAACCATCGGTCGTGGCTGATGACAACCGCACATCCTGCAAAATTCTCAAGACCTTCCTCAAGCGCACGAAGTGTGTTGACGTCAATATCATTCGTGGGCTCATCGAGCAAGAGCACATTTCCTTCCTCCTTCAAAGCCATGGCAAGGTGCAGGCGGTTGCGCTCGCCACCCGAAAGGACTCCGATCTTCTTCTCCTGATCAGCTCCTGTGAAATTAAACTTCGACAGGTAGGCGCGGGCATTCATGTCGCGACCCCCCATGCGGAATGACTCGACTCCCTGTGAGATCACCTCATAGACACTCTTCTCCGGGTCAAGATCCTTGTGCGATTGATCTACATAGGCTATCTTTACAGTCTCTCCGACTTCAAAATCCCCGCCATCTTGCTTTTCGAGTCCCATTATCAGACGAAAAAGTGTAGTCTTTCCTGCTCCATTCGGACCTATCACACCTACTATACCATTGGGAGGAAGCATGAAATTGAGATCATCAAAGAGATTTTTCTCCCCAAAAGCTTTTGCCACATGATTGGCAAGAATCACCTTATTGCCAAGGCGCGGACCATTCGGAATGAAAATCTCAAGTTTCTCCTCACGTTGCTTCTGGTCTTCATTAAGAAGGCGATCGTAGCTTGCCAGACGGGCCTTACCCTTTGCCTGACGTGCCTTTGGAGCCATACGCACCCATTCAAGTTCTCGCTCGAGAGTCTTGCGTCGCTTGCTGGCCTGCTTTTCTTCCTGAGCCATACGCTTAGTCTTCTGATCAAGCCAAGAAGAATAGTTTCCCTTCCATGGGATTCCTTCACCTCGGTCAAGTTCAAGAATCCAGCCGGCCACATGGTCAAGGAAGTATCGGTCGTGTGTCACGGCGATTACAGTGCCGGGATATTGCTGTAGATGCTGCTCGAGCCAGTCGATCGATTCTGCATCAAGGTGGTTGGTTGGCTCATCGAGAAGAAGCACGTCCGGTTGCTGCAGAAGCAGGCGGCAAAGAGCTACCCGACGTCGCTCTCCTCCGGAAAGCTGGCTCACTGGCTGATCATCCGGTGGGCAACGCAAGGCATCCATCGCACGCTCAAGCTTATTGTCGATGTTCCATGCGTCGGCTGCATCAAGCTTGTCTTGAAGTTGAGCCTGACGCTCCATCAGTTTTTCCATCTTTTCAGGATCCTCAAGCACTTCCGGGTCGCAGAAAGCGTTGTTCACTTCCTCGTATTCAGCAAGAAGATCCATAATCGGTTTTACTCCTTCCTCTACGACTTGACGCACCGTCTTGTCCGGGTCCAGTTTTGGATCCTGCTCAAGATACCCTACAGAATATCCCGGTGAAAACACCACTTCTCCCTGAAAATTCTTATCGATACCTGCTATGATCTTCATAAGCGTGGACTTTCCACTGCCATTCAGACCAATGATGCCGATCTTTGCTCCGTAAAAGAATGAAAGATATATATTCTTTAGTATCTGTCGCTGTGGCGGGATCACTTTTGAAACTCCCACCATCGAAAAAATTATTTTTTTATCGTCTGCCATATAATATATTCAAAATTATTATTTACCTGCCGCCTTAGTGCGATAGTCGCAACGCACTTTCCCCTTAGCAATATTATTGAGTTTCGACTTGATAAGTTGTTTCCTGATTGGAGCGATATGATCGGTGTAGACTTCCCCCTCGAGATGATCGCATTCATGCTGTATGATACGGCTAAGGAAACCTGTAAACTCCTTTTCATGCTCCACGAAGTTTTCATCAAGCCAATTTAGCCGGACATGTTCCACTCTCTTCACATTTTCCGAGAGTCCGGGGATAGACAGACATCCTTCCGAGCGCCCTACAGGATCCATATCTTCTATGACGTCAAGCTCCGGATTGATCAGCACCATCTTGGAATCCTTGCATTCAGGAAAATCCTCTGCAAGCACACTCCCGTCAATGACTATCAGGCGTATTGAGCGTCCTATCTGAGGGGCTGCCAAGCCGACTCCTTCTGAATTATACATTGTCTCCCACATGTCCGCGATCAACTTCTGAAGATCCGGGTAATCGGGAGTGATTTCTTCGGTTTCGGCCCTCAACACCGGATGGCCGTAAAGATAAACTGGAAGTAGCATATATAGTTTTAAGTTTTAAGTTTTATATTAAAAACCCCATTCCCCAATTATTTTATCCCCCCTTTAGGGGCAAGGGGCTCCCCTTACGAATTCCGATAAAGCTTTGGCGACAACCCTACATTCTTCTTGAAATATTTTCCAAAAAAAGACTGCGTCGGGAAATTAAGAGTATCGCTTATCTGCTGTATCGTAAGATTGGTAGATTTCAAAAGTATCTTTGCCTCCAGCACAAGAAAACGCTCTATCCATGAAGCAGCAGAATAGCCTGTCTGCGCCTTGACGGTGCGCGAGAGATGTTTGGGAGTGACTCCTAATTCTTCCGCATAATAATCAAGAAATCTTTCCGTCTTGAACTTATCTTTCACAAGTTTTATGAATCTGTCGCTCAATCGAGCCCCCGAATCAGCTCCTGAATTAAGAAGTTCGTAACAGCGATACGCATACCTGTAGTAGAATGCGATGATAGAATGCTGCAACGCCTTGAGAAGCTGCGGATTGCTTGAATCAGACGACACGAATCTTAGCGAATCGTAAAGGTGTTCAAACTTCGGGAGAATATCGTCAGGAATCTTGGCAACAGGCCTTCGCGACAAAGCTGCAAGATTTTGCATATCGTTGATATGAAGAAATATATCTTCCACAAAAAACCTTGACATCACTATGAATGAGGCAGAAAAGTCCGGACTGATACTGAGAAGCTGTAGTGTTTCTCCATTACGGATATTGACAATAGCCGGCCCCTCAAAGTCATAGACTATCAGGTTATTGCTGAATTTAAAGTGTCCCCGTCTGACAAAGATGGATATACTTGCCGTGAGCTTCACCGGTTCTGTATACGACGGCAACATCGCGGCAGTGATATTCTCAAAAACCCAGAAATCCTTGCCAAGAATCTCATCAACATTCATCGGCAGATTGACATATCCATAGTCGAGTTTGCTGCTTTCCTCTTTCATGACTTCACTGTTTTTTTACTTTATCTGCTATCATCAATCCTACTAATACGAGAACACAACCTACATATCCGAATGGGTATATGGTCTCGCCAAGAAGCAGACACCCCACTATCATAGTCACCGGAGGCTGGAAATAAAGATAATTGTTGGTGGCAAGCGGTCCGATTATCTTCATTGATTCATTCCATAGCAAGAATCCCAATGATGAGCACATCACTGCAAGGAAGAGTAGATTGAGCAAAAATACAGGTTGGGAGAAATCGAAGAGCAATCCAAGATGTAAAGGCTCCTTTTGAATCAAAAGTAGAGGCAAAGCTGTTATCAACCCATAAAAGAACAATTTTCTGGTAAGGAAGAGTGTGTTGTAGATAGGTATCAAACGCTTGATTGCAATAGAATAGACTGCCCATGAAAGAGCACTTGTTATTGCAAGGATATCTCCAATAGGGTGAATCTCCAATCCGAGGCCAAAATGAATGGTTTCGCTCAAAATCACGAGGGCAACTCCGGCAAAAGCCACTAACGAACCTATTATCTCACCGCTACGCATCCTCGTCTTATATATTATAGCAAGAAGGATTGCTATAAATATAGGGGAAATGCCCGAAAGAAGCGAAACATTTCCGGTGGATGTATATATCAGGGCATAGTTTTCCATAAGGAAGTAAAGTGTACCCGAACATATTCCACAAAGAGCCATCTGGAGTTCATCTTTCCAGGATTTCGACTTTATTTCCTTGAAGGTGAACGCAAGCATTATGAAATAGGCTATAAAAAACCGGTAGACATACACCTCGACAGGGGTCATATCTGCTCCATCCATCAATACTTTTGATGCGATAAAACTGCATCCCCAGCATATGACTGTGATCAGGGCACCGAGATGTCCTGTGATCTTATTGTTTTTCCAACTGTTCTTCTTTTCAAGAATCATATCAGATGTAGGTTTTGTGCCGGCTCTATTGTGCCATTATTAGAGCTTGCACCATTCACGCTACAAATTTAATGAAATTTCGGCTATCTTGAAAATTATTTTAAAATTTTGCGTTGCGCATAGTGCGCATAGTGTTGTGCGTTTGTTAGTCATTGAGCAAATTTAAGAGGTCGCCATAGCCTTCTTTTTCCATGTCTTCTTTCGGGATGAATCGAAGAGAAGCAGAGTTGATGCAATAGCGCAGCCCACCTCTATCAGCAGGACCATCAGGGAATACATGACCAAGGTGAGAGCCTGATTTAGCCGAACGCACTTCAGTCCGGATCCTTCCATAGCTCGTATCAAGATGTTCGGAAATCAAATCATCGTCAATCGGACGTGAGAAAGCAGGCCAACCACAACCTGAATCATACTTCTCGCTTGAGACAAAAAGTGGCGTTCCATCAGTGATGTCGACATATATGCCCGGGCGGAATTCATGGTCGTATTCATTGGTGAAGGGTCGCTCCGTAGCTCCATTCTGAGTCACTTCCCACTGAAGCGGAGTCAGTCGGCGACGCAGTTCATCGCGGGTTTCCTTTCGTGTAGAAGAACTACCTTCATGAGATTTAAGATCTCTTGCTTCTTTGAAAAGAGAGGGGTCCACATGGCAATAGCCATTGGGATTCTTGTAAAGGTAATCCTGATGGTATTCTTCGGCAGGATAGAAGTTTTCAAGAGGTCCGAATTCTATAGCCAAAGGTTGTGTATGACGTCGAGCCAAAGTTGCGAGTTCTGCTTCTATCACCGGAGCATCTGCCGGGTCTGCGTAATAGATGCCGGTTCGGTATTGTGTTCCGACATCTCCCCCTTGTTTATTAAGCGAAAGGGGATCAATACTTTTGAAATATAGTCGTAGCAGTGCCGAGAGACTCACTTCATCGGGGTCGTAGACCACTTTTACAGTTTCAGCAGCATGGGTCTTGCCCGTGCATACTTCCTTGTAAGATGGATTGGGAACTATAGAGTTTGCATACCCGGCCTCAGACTCCGAAACACCGGGAACGAGGGAAAACAAATGAGCCGTGCCCCAAAAGCACCCTCCGGCTAAATAAATTATCTTTTTCATATTATGATAACACTCTACTCCCTGCTATAGTTGTGAATTGCTTCAATCTGACCAAATCATAATGATTCTTGTTATATTAATAAATCTATATCTTGAGATTGTTTTTTTAATAAAAGACATATGGCATTCTATACAAGTGAGATAATGACTGACGCTCCATCCCATTTCAAGACGGAGACTCAGAAGATGATATATGAGGAGCTTAACAAAGCCGGCATCAAATACACAAGAATCGAAAGCGATCCGGGCATATCAATGGACGACTGTCTGAATATCGACAAGGCTTTCGGCATAGACACGGTAAAGACAATCCTACTGACAAATAGGCAGAAGAATAAATTCTGGCTATATGTGACACATGCACGCAAGCCCTTCATAACAAAAGAATTTGGAGCATCCCTTCAAATTCCTCGCGTATCTTTTGCCGATGAGCAACTGATGATGCAAATCCTCGGCACTCCACACGGGGCTGCAACTCCATTCGGACTACTGAGACAGGAAGCAGAGGATGTCACTTTCGTTATGGATCGTGATGTGGCAGCAAGGGAAAGCATAGTCATCACGGATGGCGACCCCTGCGGATTCATTGCAATCCACAATGAGGATTTATTTCGGCTCCTCGGCAAAAAGCCAATCTTAATAGAAAATCCTGCCAATTGCCAATAATTGCAATTGAAGTTGTTTAAACTTATTTTTTTATTAATATTTCGTCATATTTTCGAGCAG
>CAYNPB010000068.1:3100-12673 GCA_964399005.1 uncultured Sangeribacter sp. | reverse complement strand
CGTAGTCAGTGCATTTCTTTGACGTACATAGGTTGCTATATCAGACTTAATATCGCCACTAAGGTTTAATGCTCCTTTGGTTACACTTTGCCCTATCACTCCTCCAGCAACATTACTTCCGCTATTTCCAAGAATATGCGATGCGTACTCAGGATTGACGCGTAGATTATCAACGCGAAGCAGATTGATTCCTCGGTCAAGCTTGATATTGTTGATATAGTCATAGAAGCTTTCTATGACCTTACCATTTTGAGGGTCATAGTAACGAATAGTATCACCAATCTTCTCAACCGTGATGATATGTCCCGATATAGTGCGCTTGCTCTGGGTATTCCAACACCAATCGATATGATAACGGCCATCTTCGGAAATAGTTGATTCAAGCTCTGCGATTAGCTGCTTGCGGTTAGCCCATTTCTTATTGTATCCCTTCTTTAACCTTCTACCATCTGGCATAATTTGGGCTACTGGACTATAATATGAACCAATACGTTTTTTCTGAGGTATATTTCCATTCTCATCAATCCAGATTTCATTAGTCTTTCGAGAAAGTTTTTCAAGCCAACTTCCTTCGGTATTGGCAAGTGATTCAAAGTTCAGACCGCGCCGACGCATCTCGTTAGCAACAACACAAGTCTGACAGTTGATTCGATACGCTTCAGAAACTGAATAGTTCGGATTGCCTCTCAATACATTGGCTTCATAGAAAGTCATAGGCTTGGAAATATCCACTCAGAGAGCCTTGGCAACCTCCTGAAGATTGGTTTTCATAACCGGGTCTTGCATCATCCTACGTACAAGTTCCGTCTCAGCCTTAATCGTATTCTCGATATATTGCTTGGCAAGTTTATAATCGGTCTTAAATGCATCGAAATCTGAAGCATAGTGATCACCTTCAAGACGTATAATGGAATTTCTTAAATTCGCGTCTCTATAGAAACCGATTCTTTCGGATAGAGTCATTAGATGCTCCATTCGGTTTTGATTCCAAGCCATCTGAATCCGTGCCACATCTTCAGGAGTTCTTGCAGCGTGACGTTCTGCCGCAATCTCCAACGCAGTTTTCTTCGGCTCATCTCTCGGATTGATAATCTCCGTTACTGTCTCACGATTATCCTTGATGAAATAAGGGAGCGCACCTCTTGCTTCTGCCTTCTCTATACGCTCTTGGTTATCCTCAATCCAATCTTTGAAACCTTCCGGCACATCCTTGACCTCATTGATACTCTTCGTGTCGTCAAGACTCCAGAACTCCTCTTCGGTTTTGAGAATAGGAATGGTGTAGCACATACACTGAGGATGCCAACCTTTGAATACAAAGTCCTTTGGATATTTCCCTGCAAGCTGATCGCAGATGTCTTCAATATGCTTACCGTTCTGAGTGGTTTTCACCTCATACCCAACCACAAAGTCAAACTGCTCCCATCGTGTTTGCTCAGCGGTTCGGTATGCCATATTGATTTCAGTTCGAGCGAGACGCTGAGCATTACGAGCTGATGAACGATAGATACCTTGGCCGGGATGATATGCCTTGGCGTTCTTCGACAGATGCCACTTGACTGTGCCATCCTCCATCTTCTCCTTAATGCGTCTGAATCGTTTGTCAGGCTCTTTGAGATACCTCTTGACTTGTGCCGCTAATTCCACCGCAGGCATACCAGGCGCGATAGCCGCAGTAATCGAGTCTTCCAATTCGACCTTATATTGTTGTGAAAGATTCCATACGCGAGTAGATAGATTCATCCCTTCATCCTTACGTTCTTGAAAGGCTTTGAGAGCACCGGGGTTTGTCTTAAAATATCGCGTATACTCCTCCCCCATTCTTGAAGTGCCGGTATAAGCAGTGAGAACTTTCTTCGCCACCAAGTCTTGAACAAGGTTCGACTCTTTCCACTCCTCGGAAGTACCTGACATTATCACCGCCTTGACCTCTGAGATTAATTGCGCTTGGAGTTTCGCAATCTCCCTCCGCATCATAGGATCATCTGCAAATGAGAAAGGCTTGGATGGGTCATATCCGGCCAAAGCAGCTTTCCGCGCAGCTTCTACAGCCACGCGGTCATATATCTGCTGAATAAGTTGAGCGTATCTTTCAGTGCGTTTCTTATGCGCTAAATTCGCCTTGCGCTGGTTCGGAATCTTCGGCTTTGGCATACATTATCAGTTATAGGCTCCCATAATTGACTGCATCTGCGATGATGTAGCCTCCTCATCTTCTTTCTGAATCATTTCCAATGTCTGATTAGGGTCTGCCGATAATCCGGCATTCTGTATAGATTCAAGATGACTTACAAGAGGCTTGCCGCCATTTGCCTTAGTCCATTTGTCAATTTCGGCAGTCTCATCGTTTTGGATATAAGGAGTAATGATATGCTCAACGTCAACATTATCAATCTCAGAAGCCCACTGAGTATTCATCTGACCGAGGAATGCTTTAATCACATTACATTCCCTTTCAAAGCCCTCAATCAATACTCCTGACTCATCCCCGACTTTCAAATGAGCATCCATAAAGAGAGTCTGACGCGCGTCAAAGCCGATATTTCCAAGAGATTTCATCTGTTCAAATGAAATATTAGGCATCTGACCTTGCGACCAGAAGAGATTATCGAGCGTGCTTACCTGATAACGGAGCGCTTCGATTGCCTGATTCCAAGTGACGTATCCAACCCTGCCGTCTTTCTCTACGCGATAGATACGCTGAGACTCGCCTTTATTTTCAGTTCCTCTCAAATCGCCCACAACTTCAAGAATTGGTGCGGAATTATAGGCGATTACATCAGAGTTACGCGAGAGGGTGTATTCGATATCCTCTCTGATATGGGACAATCCGTGCCATATTGGATACGGCCTCCAAAGGTAGACACCGGGAATCTTATTGATCACCACAATATCCTCACGTTTGACTTCATTCCAGCGACCTCCATTCTGCTCCCACTTGATATGCTTGTCAGAAGTGAAGGTCTCAAAGTATTGAATAGTCTTGTTTCCTATCTGCTTTGAGTATTGCCATGACATAGCAATCATATCATCATACTCATTAAAGAGAGGATATAGGCTCACTCCATCCATCGGAGAGAAAGTCTTGCATTTCAGTTTATACTCAGAAGTGAATCCATAAAGAGTATTGGGAGCTTTCACTGTATACCAAAGCGTGAATATCTCACAAGATGCGAGATAAGCTATACCCCTACGCTTATTCTCGGCATCTATCCGAGCGTGCTTGTAGATTGCCTCAATCGCCTTGGCAATAGCCTGGCGTGTTTCGTTTCCTTCCGTATTACTATAGATACGTTTTACCGGGAGCGCGAATATAAATTCATTTGTGCGCGATGTCAAAAGCTTCTCCAAGCCAATATGGATTCGGGCAGCTTTCTCTACAATGCCTCCTTTCCGTACCTTATCGCGACGCGTAGTCTGGTCATAGCATATCTTATGCCTTGTCGGGTCATAAGCCTTGATAAGCTTACTCCAGCTCGGGATTGAGATTGTCTTGTTTGTCAACCTCGCGATTATCTCATCAGGCGTTCCTTCAAATAATTCTTCATCCATAGTGATATATTAATTTGTAAGTTTTAATAAAAGTCGTTCTCAATCTCCTCATCGGATACAGAATATTGATTGCTGTGGTGATAATCAATGGCATAGCAAAGCAAATCAACGAACTCATCGTGAGGCTTGGCAGGGAATCCGCAAATCTCGTCAACGAACATTTCATTCCATAGACCTTTGACAAGATAGACGTGCCCTCCCTCTACGAATGGGGAAGCAGCGTGCAATCTGACCTCCTTCCCTTCTTTTGGTGATGGCGTAGATACCACATTCAGATTGGTTGTCTCGCGAAGTTGGTCTATCACCGACAATCCATTAGCCTTTGGCTCTATCCTTACCGAACTTGACCTTGTATAGCCATTTTTCTTCACATATGTTGGAATATGCCGCACAAGGTCGGGGAACTTCATATTGACCTTCTCAGCACATGTAATATAGAGGTCATTTCCAATCGTGCAAGCTCCGATTATACCAGTCGGGTCGTTTGATGTTCGCTCTGTGTAGGCAGTATCAATAAAGAAATTGATTTGGTCTTTGGTCTGATAGCGTTTGCGTTCAAACATTTCTGCCGTGATATAGTTGAACCAATCTTGCTTGATGATGTTGCCACCCATCGTTGTTGGTAATTGCATATATTGTCCCGCATAGTCATGCGAACCTAAATCGACCAATGCTTCATCAAGAACTTTTCTGTTGAGTCTATTAGCATCAAGCAAACCATTGACATATTTCTTTCGTAGTTCTGGAGGATTCACATATTCGCAATCCTCAGCAGGCAGACATATATGCTTGATATCATCGCTCTTTCTTTTGAGCAAATATCCCGTAACGTCTTCTTCGTGCAATCTTTGCATGATTGTTACTACTGGAGTATTTGCCTTGTTAACCTTACGCGAAGATAGGGTCTTTGTATGCTCATTGGCTTGAAGTCTCAACGGAGTTGAATATGCCTGCTTTGGATTCTGTGGATCATCGTTAATTATCACGTGAGCGTGAAAACCAGTGATAGTTGCTCCCGTAGATGTAGCATAGCGATATCCAGTCTGAGTATTCTGATAGTTCTGCTTTCCAGCCTTATCTTTTCTTATCCTTATATCAGGGAAAAGACGGAGAAATTTATCAGATTGCAAAATATCTTTCGATTTGGTCGCGTGGTCAATAGCAAGAGTACCAGAATATGAGTTGGTGATGATTCGCAAGGTGGCATCATTCGTCCAGAGCCATACCGGCCACATAATGGTCACGATGGTTGATTTAGTAGTACCTGGAGGAATATTGATAAGCAAGTCATAAGGTTTGGCCTCCCTCTTAAAGATTGGAATTGAAAGCTTCTGCAATTCATCGCATAAATATGGTATATGCCAATTGTAGACGGGTGTTTCCTTTATGATAATATCCCAGAATGTCTGGACAAAAAAGAAAAAATTCCGCCTACATTCGTCTGCTACGACTTTCAATGCCAAATCTTTAATTTGGGAGTTATTCATCTATAGAATCAAGTTCTTGAAGACCTATTGTCAAAAGACATTTTCGTTGTTCCTCAGTCAGAGAGTCAATGTCTACGTTATGATTCACTGATATATCATCGCCGTTTGCTCCAGTGATTTCAAAGCGTTCACTGTATCCACGATGTTTCAGTCGTGTCTTGGCACAAAAGATAATTGCTGACGTGTCGCCATCCTTTACTTTCTTGATAAGGGCAGCTTCAAAGAAATCATCAGTCAAGTCCTTGATTTCGTCTGCCTTGGCTTTAAAGTCAGGGTCGCTATTATACCAATTATAGTATGTCTTACGACTGATTTTAGACTTTGCACAAGCATTTGAGACAAGCCCACAACACTCTTTAAGGTCTTGTAGAACTTTCTTCTTCTGTCGTTCCTGACGTTTTTCTATATTAGTTTTATCCATTATTGATACTGATTTATTGCACCACAACATCGCCGATATGTACGCATCTTGGGATCACCGGCGATGAGTATTTGATAGATAAGTTTGAAAACATTCTCAGAATGCTCGGAATTTGTTTTTGAGTAGAGCCTCTTAGCTTGTTTAAATCCGGGATAATCAGAAGGATGCAAAACTGCTTTCTTCATAGTCTCAGCAAGGAGCTCACGATAATTAGTATCTTTCTTAAACTCGGTATTCTGACGGTTGCTTCTGAACATATCGGTATCCCAATAGAGCATCGCCAAGTCAGCATTAGGCTCACGTCTGATGATGCGTTCATACAAGTCAGGGTAAAACTCCATAATGCGTGGCAACGACTTGATAGTATCAATACTGAAGAATTGAGATATTCTCAACCTACGCTTTGATACACCGACTTTATACAGATAGATATAGGTCTCAGGAAATTCAAGTCCATACTTTTTAATGTAGAGCCATATATCTGCATCCGTCCAATCATAGATTGGGAATGTCTTATAGCCATCATTCTTTCTCATTGAGAAAGTTGTGATTCTTTGTATGCTCTCATAAGCCCTCACTCCAATCATCATTGGAATCTTCTTGAATAACACGTCAGAGAACTTCTGATACGTCATACCATATTTCAGCTTATCGTGGAATCTGATAGCAAATTTTGGAGGCTGGCGCACCCACATATCCTCTTTCCCGGGCTCCCAACAGATAAACGACTCGTCATTGGCAAGCTGATTACAACAATTGAAGTGCTTGATTGGAAGACAATACCAATTGAAGGACGCTCCCAAGTCAAGAAGTTTCCTACGCCACATCATAGTTATTCTCTCAATGTCGGGATAGATAGCTTCCTCATCAAAGAATATCACCAACAAACGCGAGAAGTCAATATTGTACTTTTGCATAGTTCTGACCACCATATCGGCAAGACATATACTATCCTTACCTCCAGAGAAGGATAGTCCGACATATTTGTTTTTGGCAAATATTTCCACTATCCTTCTTTCAGCGGCCTGAATCACATTTAAATTCAGTTCTCTAAGGTTCATAAGAGTTTATCTTAAGCAACTCATCATCGCCTTGGCATTGGAGAATGAATTGTTGCGACCATTCATTATTTCAAGAAATTTAGTCCTGTCAAGCTTTGACAAGCGATAAATCTCCTCTTCACTCATCCCTACTTTTTTCTTGATTTCGGCTACTGTCAAGCCTTGCTCAAGAAGTTCCTTTACGATGTTCTCCATGGGCTCAAGCAGGTGCGTTCCCCTTGCGCGGTTGAACGTAACAGTGCCAGCCATATCATCAGCCTTTGAGTCGTGTTGGACTATTACGACAGGAACTTTCCCCTTGAGAAGAGTTTTAAGAGGTTCCCTACCTGAGACCATCCATCGATGGAATCCATCGATGATTGTCATATCGGGTCTTATGACTATGGGGAAACAAAAGCCATTACTGAGGATGCTTTCAGTGAGTAACTTGAGATTCTTTTCAAGCACCTTATTGGGGTTGTAGTCATTAGGCTTGATAGAATCTCGGTCAACAAACTGAAGATTCTTAAGAGGAGCGAACAGATCCTTCTCTTTCATAATACTATCTCCTTTCCGCAATGAGGACAACGTAAGACTCTCGTCATTGTCGCTCCGGAGTTTATTTCACTGAACGCATTGTCGTGAGTCTGTGTTGGAGTCGGGTCGCTTGAGATATCAAATTTGCTGTCTGAATCATCGAAAGATCCTCCTGCCGATTGATTTGATTGCGTGGTAGGTGATGAAGCTTCTGGGTTTGCTGGAGCTTGTGGAGCAGACATCGGAGCATTGGGATTAGGTAGAGGGAGCGTGAAGTCTATCCCCATATTGTCGGGGATATTGTCAAGAAGAATAGTCTCAAGATAGTCTTTGCTGAAGCCGATAACATCAAGTTCGCCCACCTCCTTGAGAATAGCGTCCATCTTCTCAAAGTTAACATTAGACATAGACTGAATCTTGTTGTCCTCTACGATGATTTTGCGCTTCTGCTTTTTAGTAAGACCTTTAAGGATGCACACCTCTCCCTCCTTGCGACCAAGGGCTTTCAGAGCTGAATATTTTCCGTGACCGCAAAGAATGTTCATATTCTCATCAACCACAATCGGATAATACTGACCGTAGGTCTCGATTGATTTAGACATAGCGTCTACTTGTACTTGCGGATGATTGTTGGGATTATCCGGGCAAGGGATAAGGTCGGCAAGTGCGACCATTTTAGTTTCTTTTGTTACCATTTATTTTATTGTTTTAATGAATTCTTTTGCTGATTCGAAATAAGATGATGCCTCTTTTACCAATTCAGGAGCAATTTCCCAAATCTCATTCCATCCATTCTGTACGTTTCCGACCCATTGTCTTGCAGGCCATACTCCCGTTCCGACAATGAATCCATTGCGAGTATCATAGATTGGTGGGAGTTTATGCCCCAAGAAATAATGAATAACCGCCAGCACATCCTCATGCTTCCAATGAGAGATAGGAGAAAAGCGCGTCACGCCCTTTTTATTGGTATAGATATTCTGACCTTTACCCCCAGTGTAATTACCGTCTTGGATACGCCTTCCGAGACAAAGAATGTCAAGATTATTCTCATTGAAATACTGAGCCTGTCCTTTATGTTGGATATGTTTGAACCAAGAAGCGGCTACCTTGGAATCCATAGGGAAAAGGAACTCTGGATGAGTGGATACCCATTCTAAATCAAGCTTCTCATTATCTACGATTGTCAAGCCCTTGGGAGCATTTTCTTTACACCAATCTACAAATCCAGGATACTCGATTTTTGAAGCGGTACAGAGAACACATTTCTCTATACCAGCTTTTTCACAGACAACTTGCAATGCAAGACTATCCTTTCCTCCCGACCAAGAGTAAGCAGCATTCTTACCCTTGGTCTTTGAACGAATATCAGCAACCGCCGCATCAACGAGAGCTTGCGCCTCTTGACAAGAGACATACTCCTCTATATGATTCCAGACTTCTACAAAGTTCTCATTTTTCGATGCCTGTTTTTTCCCTAATACATACTTTGCCATCTCAGTTGAATTGAAGGGCACAACTTACTTGAAGGTTTTTGACTCCATCATCATATTTCAGTTGTAGCCAGTTATACTTAGTCACCTTCCATCTGAGATTGGCGACGACCCCACGATTCGCTCGGCATGAGTAACCGACATTCCCGACAAGCATCTTCCAAGCCCAACCTCCGACAAATTGCAACCTATCACCATCGCAAAATTTCCTTCCATTATATACGTTATCCCACGTTGCATCTATCATAAAATTCATCGGGAGCTTATATGTAGCGGATAACGTTTCAGTGAATAGATTGGTCTTAAAGTTGTAGATCGACCTTGAAAGAATGTAAAGTTTTTCCTTCACATTGAAGTTGATCCATACTTGGGGAATTAGAGCCTCGTTATTGATGTTGTACTGAACCACTGGGGTTATAGACCAATGTTTACCAAGGTCTTGACGGAATCCCACAAAGGGTGCGATTGTTGTCTTATGGGATTCTGTCATAGAGATTGTTGACGGGACGAATACTCTCCATTTTGTGGGCTGAGTGATTCCGTCATAGACTTGCGCATTCGATACGAATGCCACCATGCACATAAGCAAGGCTACGATAAAGCTTCTTTTCATCTGATTAGTGATTTGTTAGTTGTAAGTTATTATTTTGTTTGATAGTGCGAGACATAAGACCTGAGAGCCCAATGGTAAGCAACGACCCAGTGATAATCATCGGAATGTTTCCATTGAGGTTTCCGATTGCGAATATTGGAAGACCTACCAACAAGCTTGCAAGAATGCCGTAGAAGATACCTCTCTCGCTCATTCTATAGCCCTTGATTGCAAAAATAGTAGGCAACATTACCGAACTTCTCAAAGTACCATAGAATAAGAATAAATAGGTAATAGTCATCCCTGGGATATTGGCAACACCGATAGCAAGCAGAGTGACAAGCACCATTCCTATTCTTGCAATACGGATTTCATTTAATTCACCACCAGTCTTCTCTTGGATTCTTTGAACGACATCGTGTCCCATAACCGAAGATACGGCGCAAAGGAT
>CAYNPB010000068.1:0-3090 GCA_964399005.1 uncultured Sangeribacter sp. | reverse complement strand
AGGATGCTGTCTACTGTAGAGATTAACCCCGAAAGAATAAGCAAGAAGAATAGATATAAGAACCATTTGGGGCAGTAAGCTATCACGGCACTGACATTCACAAGTTGAGTATCTGCAATATCAAGCTTGCTTCCTGCAGCGAAAAAACCAAAACAAGCTAATGATATAGGAACAATAGCGAAAATGAACGCTGCGCTCACCATTGTTTTCTTGACATGATGTTCCTTTACGCTGAATACTCGTTGCCAAAACATTTGGTCTCCGAATGTTCCTGATAGAAGGCCGATGGTGGTAGGTATACCAAATGATAGCATCACCGCGATGCCAGTCGCATCAAAAAGATGAGCGTGATTTCCGTCGAATCCAGCTAATCCATCAAGCAACGTTCCTACCCCGACATTCGATGAAATGATAGGAAGACCCATAATCAGAACCAATGCGATGAATCCCATCTTTACAAAATCGGTAGAGATGCTTCCTCTGATTCCATTAGTCAATGAATAGAGCAAAGGAATAGCCGCCAATATGACCGTGGTCCAAAAGAACGGAAGTCCAGTAACCTTGTTAAAGATAACCGCGCCGGCAAGAAGCTGAACCGCAAGTGAGCAAATCTGCAATCCAAGACTTTCTACAAGAAACATATTATGCGCTCGGTTACTATACTTCTCTCTGATGTAATCTGAAAACGTCCATCCTTCGGGTCTTATCTTCCGCATCTTATTGGCGAAAAACGCAAAGAGAATAAGCGTCAGAACGTTTGGGACTACAAACCAGAACACCCCCGAGAATCCTTGAAGGTATGCTTTCTCTGCCGCAGTGAACATAGATGGCGCCCATACCCACGTTGCGGCCATTGAGAAAGCGGTTAATACCCACGGCGCACTGTGGTTGGCCGCTAAGAACTCGCTCTTTGTCTGTTTACGCTTTCGCATACACAAGACAATCAGACCCATCAGAGCAAAGAATCCTGCGATGAGGATTAGGCCTTCGAAAGTCGTTAAAGCTGTCATTTTTAAATTGTGTAATTTGTAAATAAAAGTTAGTAATGATATATTTATTGGATTTCTTGGAAATCTTGTAAGTTAGCAGTAATATCTTTATTTGTCTATGTGCCCAACGGTGCGATAACTCTCTACCTGTCGAGCCATCAGCTCCTCCCTTGTCGGCAATTCCTTTATAGGAAGCGACTCAATCAAAGAAGCAGCGTCGAATGAAGCGGCATTCTTCTTCATTCTCTCAATAGCTTTAAGTTTATTCTTGATAGCAATGATGGGAGTTACATATACGCACTTGTGTTCTCTACACCAACGCTTCACTTCTTCTCCACCTCCATAGACTACGAAGGTGAGAGGATTCCCATCAGCGATACGCTCAGCCATCATATACTCATATTCAAGTGCAGGAAGTCTGTCTGAATATCCGCGAGTGCAGAATGCTCCATATCCTTTAGGGACTCCAAAGAGATTGATAGCATAGAACTTGTTGGCAACATTAAGGTCAACGAATACTGGGATGCCTCTATCTTGCATAGTCCTTGCAATCCATCTTTTCTTGTAGATGTTTTGTAGACCGAAAGCGACTGGAGTCTCATTGAAGAGGGAGAAGTTTGGTTCGACAATGGAACCAGGGTTATGCTTTAAAATCTTCTCAGGATGCTCATAGACCGATTGCCAACGATAGTCATCGGTATAGAAATGAAGAACGCCTGAACATCGCATATCCTTAGTGCGCTTTTGCTCCCCAAAGCACAAGAAGGGAATCTCTACTACCTTTGGCTGAATGTCAAGGCGCAGAGAGGGTATCTCCAACTGATTATCGGTTGGGAGAATACAATCAGGGATGTACTCGTCATATTTGGATAGTTGATTGTTCATTTCTTAACCTTTAGAGCTCTTCTATTTAATATTACATATTCAGAACCGCCATATTCACTGGTTGTATAAGCATCATATCCTTTCATAGTAGCCCATCTTCCAAAATCATCATATGCTTCTTTGCGCATATTATGGTCATCACGATTCACATTTGAAGGTCTTGGTTTAGACCTAAACTCTTTTCGTTCTTTTAGCCACGTAGATTCAAGTTTTTCATAATTACCAATCTTTGACTTCTTGGTATCCAAGATTCCTTCAATATACTTACCAGTAGCTGAAAATTGAGATAGTTTTTTAGTAGCGAAATATTGACCTTCTCCCTTACCACCTGTCCCGTCATAAGCTTTACCATTCTTATAAGCTTCAATGTTAGCATCTTCGTTGTTTCTGAATCCACGGTACAATACAACATTCTCAGGATTGGAAGCAAGGCTGTTAAATTCTTTTTTCAGAAATGAGAGTAGGCTTCCCATCTTTCCCCATAAGAGATGCGATGTATCCTTGCATACTGCGCCCTGACTGACTACCAATTTCAAGTGTACCCCCATAAGAGTCATAGAAGCCAGATTCAGTGATTTTGCCAAGCACTGAATCAATCGATGGTGTCTTATCTCTCCAAGAACTACTACGTGTTCCGCCACTTCCTTTGCTCATATTCTTGATTATTTCTTATACTTCTTGACGGTCATATTGAAATCTACATGACCATTGCTTATACTCTGTGAAGTCCACTTGTCAAAATTACTCTCCAAGTTTCCTTGATCTGCGGTAGACTTTTGAACAAACGTGCCTTTGCTATCCTTTACAAAAGAAACCGAAACTGTATTTCCAGTCCATCCTTGCTTAGATAAGTCAACCTGAGTCCCAGAAGGTAACATACCCAAAGCATCAACCATCGCACTTTGGCGAGTTTGGAAAGCCTGAGCTGAATCAAGTTTGATTCCATTGAATTTTGAAACGGCTGCTTTTGCTCCAGATCCTATACTACTGTGTGCAGTTCTGCTATTTGACGTTCTTGTTGTTCCTGAGCCTTTACTCATATTATTCTCATTTACACCCAAAGAATCTCATTATCCCGAATGAAATAATGAGCCTTGTTAGGGCAATTAGTATTCAGAATACTCGGATGGAGCGTAACCTTCGTGCCATTCTCGCGGAACTCCCAGCCGTGAACGCCACCAAAGGGAGTCACAACCTCATTTCCGCATCCGCAAGC
>CAYNPB010000067.1:0-13066 GCA_964399005.1 uncultured Sangeribacter sp. | reverse complement strand
GCGTTCAGCTTATGAAGGAAGGCGCTAAATACACATTCTTCATCCCAAGCGACCTCGCTTATGGCGCTCAGGGTGTGCCAAACGCAATTCCGCCTCATTCAACACTTATCTTCGATGTTGAACTCATCAAGGTAGTTAAGAAGTAATTGAAAAATAGACAATGAAAAAAACATTCAGATCAGCGATTGCTGTCATAGCTATGACGGCAACCGCTTTCTGCGTTGCTTCATGTGGCAAGCAGAAACCTTCAGCCGAAGACACTGCGGCTGTAGACTCTCTCGTAGGAATGGTGATGCAGGAGCAGAGCGACAGCGCAACAGCTGCCGAAGCTGCTGCAGATAATGATGCCGAAACTGAACCTGTCTCTAAAAATATGGCCGACTATGGAGCTGATTTCTTCAAAGGCAACTCCGGCTATAAGACTACTGCTTCAGGCCTCAAATACGTTACAGTGGTGGAAGGCACCGGAGCATCTCCCAAGGAGACCGACGTAGTCACAGTGCACTATACAGGCCGACTGCTTGACGGCACAATCTTCGACTCTTCAGTAGAGCGCGGTGAGCCTACAAGCTTCCCTCTGCAGATGGTGATCAAGGGCTGGACAGAAGGTCTTCAGCTCATGAAAGTCGGAGGCAAGACCGTATTCTATATCCCGAGTAATCTCGCCTATGGAGAAATGGGTACTCCCGGCGGCCCGATCGGTCCGAATGCCGACCTTATCTTTGAAGTTGAACTTCTTGGAATTGGAGGACAACAGTAATGAAGACTCTTAAAAATTTTGGACTTTTTGCCCTCCTTTGCTTGCTGTTGCCAACTTTCGCAAGTTGCGACAAAGACAACAACGAACCGAAAGTAGAACCTCCGACAGAAGAACCAAACATCGGTGAAGCCATATTAGGTTCATATACCGGCACCATGACTGCTACCGTATCAGCCATGGGAAATGTATGGGAAAATCTTCCTATCGAAGACACTCACACTGTCAAAATCACAAAGCAAGCCAATTCTGAGAAAGTGACTGTTGAAATACCCGAGTGTACCTACGCAATGCCAACCGGTAAAACAGAGACAATACCTGCTCTCACTATAAATGATGTAGATGCCGAGACTGATGGCGTCGTCTATACATTATTTAAAGATGAATTTACAGTGCCAGTGAATGGCGTGCAGTATAGTGGTGAAATTATCAGTATGTACAGTTCCGCACTGCCAGGCACTGTGATTAAGGATAAAGAGATCAAACTCGTGTATTCTGTAGTGCCAGGCAAGATGCCAGGATCTATAACATTTACTTTCATTGGGGAAGCGAAGTGAACAGTAAATAGTGAATAGTGGGTTTTTAGGAATAATAATGGCTTTCATGGCCGGGGGCAGTGTCACAGACGCTGCCTCCGATCTTGTCATGTCTGTAGGGGATACGCTTGAGACTGTGGTGGTGACTGCAACTCGCACACCCAAACTTCTTAAGGAAACCCCTGTAGTAACTCGGGTAATTACCTCTGCAGACATCACCAAAAGCGGCAAACCGGATATCGCAGGGTTGCTTGAGCAACAGATGCCCGGGGTTGAGTTTTCTATCGGCATGGGACAGAATCCTCAGATCAATATGTCGGGATTCGGAGGTGGAGGAATTCTTTTTCTTCTCGACGGTGAACGATTAGCCGGTGAAACTCTTGACAATCCAGACTATTCACGTCTTAATTTGCAAAATGCCGAGAGGGTAGAAATAATAAAAGGTGCTGCTTCTTCGCTTTATGGCTCAAACGCCACTGGAGGAGTCGTCAATATCATTTCGCGACAACCAAAACTTGGTTCCCACCTCCAATTAAATGCTCAATATGGCACTCATTCATTGCAAAATTATGGCGTACTTGCCACTTACAGAAAAGGGAAAGTCGCCAATTCATTAGATGCCAAATTCGATGCTTTAGGAGAAATCAAATTTCCTCGCAGAGGCGACTTTAGCAAAGCATACGCCACTCAAAGTTGGAATGTACGCGACCGAGCTACAATTACATTGAGCGACGACGCCTCAATCACAGCGCGCGCCGGATATTTCTGGCGACAACGGAAAAGCACCATCGTAGAATATGACCGATACAGCGACATCTCTGCCGGAATATCTGCACGTTGGAAAGACTTCATAGCCAAATATGCATTTGATTCTTACGATAAATATGACTATAAATTGGCTTCAAAGGAGCAAATCTGCGACTACCGCAACAGACAAAACTCCTTCCACCTGCAATATTCACATGAATTTGCCTCTATCGGTACGCTGACGGCTGGTGGGGATTGGTTGGACGACTATCTTATGACGTATGAGTTTGACGACGGTAGCCATTCCCAGACCAATCTTGACGCCTACCTGCAATGGGATTGGCATCCTGCCAGACATATCTGGATTGTGCCGGGGATAAGATATGACTGGTTTTCAGCTTCCCGTGCAAACAGAGTGTCGCCGAAACTAAGTATGCTTTGGCGCCCCGGAACCGAACATTGTGCACTAAGGCTCAATTATGCAGCCGGATTCAGAGCTCCCACTCTGAAAGAATTATATATGGATTTCGACATGGCCGGAATTTTCAATATATATGGGAATCCTAACCTTAAATCGGAGACGAGCCATAATATCAGCGTGGCGGCAGAATATCTTAAAGGAAGCAGAAGCCTGACGGTGATGGCTTTCCATAATCTTGTCGATAACCGTATATCTTATCTCTGGAGCGATGCTCTTATGGGCCAAGAATATATCAATCTCAGAAGAGTCCGGATAAGTGGCGTTGACATTTCCTTGATGAAATCATTTGATTTCGGACTAACTCTCAATGGAGAATACATATTCACCCATGAGAAATATACCAAAGGAGACATCAGGGCTAATCCTACACGGCCTCATGCCCTTACGGCAAAAGCCGACTACTCACATCTTTGGAAAGCCGATTGGAGATTCACAGCAACTGCCAATTTCAAATGGCTCTCTGCCGTGACGGGCGATATCATGCCGTTTTTCTCATCAGAGGTAACACGCGCTCAGCGCTATCCGGCATATTCCATGTTAGGACTTTCGATGAGCCAGACATTCCCCAAGAATTTTACTCTCGGAGTCAACATCGACAACCTGCTCAATTACATTCCAAAATATTATTACTATAACTCTCCTCTCACTACAGGCATTGGAGGAAGCATTTCGCTTACATGGCATTTGTAACTTTTTCCTCCTTACCTTGTCAAACTAATAAAATCATGCATTATGACTTGCTTCAGCTCAGGCAAAGCCAATTGTGCATTATGAATTATGAATTATGAATTAAAAAAGTAACCCAATATGAAAAAAACACTGTCAATACTCGCATCGCTTGCCATAGCCTCTACTGCAATGGCTCAGACAGCTCAGTCAGATACAATCCCGGCAAGCTTTCCCGGAGGTGAGAAAGCACTCGCATCCTATATTGATAAAAACTTGAAATATCCACAACCATCTATCAGCAACGGCATTGAAGGAGTGGTGCATGTAAAATTCCTGGTGAAGACCGACGGAACATTGCAGAATCTCTCCATAGTGCGTCTGGTCGATCCTGACCTTGAAGCAGAGGCTATCCGCCTCGTGAAAGGGATGCCTGATTGGAATCCTGCTACCGTAGGAGGGAATCCGATCGACAGCGAGACATCAGTCCCCATCACCTTTACTTTGCCGGAATGATATAGGCATCACAACATGAACAATGAAACGATTTTTACTTATCCTTATCCTTTTTGCTCTATTATTGATTCCAGTCTCTCTTAGGGCTGACGACAGTATTCCTCCATATCTTCCACGGCTCGTGAAGATCAACTCCGATTCCGAACTTGATTCCCTTTCAAATCAAGGAGTCGAGATTCTTCGCCGCCGTGGCGATATCCTATTGTGTCTCTTTCCCAACATACAGACGCGAAGTGGAATGACGACACATCGCTCCAAAGTCATCGCCCCTGCTCTTGACATTGCCAAAACGCATTATGACGCAGCTTCCATTCAAAATGGAACCCTCACAGGCATCCCCTACACCGGTAAGGGAGTAGTGGTAGGAATATGCGATATCGGGATTGACCCTTTACACCCCACATTTCTTGACAGCGATGGGAAATCCCGTATAAAACGAGTTGTGCAATACGTAGAGAGAGAAGGCATCAGGAATCAGCTTGATGGCGATGAAGCCTATCTTGAATGGAAGACAGACAATCCTGACAAATTCCATGCAACTCACGTCTGTGGTATCCTTGCCGGCGGTGGCGCTGGCACTTCATATTCTGGCATAGCTCCCGACGCCGACATTGTTGTCACGGTATCAACACTGACAGAGGTAGGGCTCCTTGCCGGAGTGGAAGATATCATCGATTACGCCAAGGAAGTTGGCAAACCTGCGGTAATCAACATCTCGGTAGGATGCTATACGGGAGCGCACGACGGCAGCTCTCTATTCTCCCAATATCTTGATATGTGTGGAGAAGAGGCAATCATAGTGTTGTCGGCAGGCAATGAGGGCACACACTATAATTCATTAGTCTCAAAATTCACCGATACACGCGATTCAGTCTTTTTCCGCATCTGCAACACGAAATGGGATCAATTCCATATGTATGGGCTCACGGAAATTTGGAGTGGATCGGCAGAACCTCTGTCAATAGCACTTGGCATCTACGATAATAATCAGAAGAGCCTCGTCAGATGGGGAGAGCCATTCAGTGTGGCTGCAGATTCTCTCATTCAATTCGAATGGGATGGAACCGCATCTGTAGAAGAAGGGTTCCCCTTCTCCGGAGAAATTGAATTTGAGGGTGAAGTTGACCCTGCAAATGGCAGGCACTGCACTTATATCGGATATGATTTTTCAGCTGAAGAAGAATCCTCTAAAGGGGGATATGCAAGGTATGAGCTTGCCGTCAAGATTATCGGCACTCCGGATGATGACGTAGAGATATATGCCGATGGAATCTATACGCGCCTCAGCGGGATGTCGGGGAGCCCGGCTCCTACCACCGATCATTCCATGAGCGACATGGCATGTGGATTTAATATAATCAGTGTAGGAATGTATGGCAACCGTGACTCAGTGCCATATGGAGACACTAAAGGAGTAATTTCCTTTAAATCCACCGGGTCATATCCGGGTTCGAGTGAACCATATAGCAGCTACGGCACACTTCGCGACGGACGCGTACTTCCTCTTACGGTAGCTCCCGGCGCCAAACTGATGTCGGCAGCCAGCCGGCCATATTTCGACAAGTATCCTGAACATCAACATCTAAAAGAAGCCGGCACTATTTGGGTCAGCGAGGGTGGAACCTCCATGTCAGCTCCATATGTAGCCGGCTACATTGCCACATGGCTTGAGGCAGTACCTACCTTGAATGTCGACGATGTCAAGAGGATACTTGCCCAAACGAATTGTCTTGATATCCCTGATCGGGATAATCCTCGCAATTCCAACGGATTTTTCGACCCGGTAAAAGGGCTGAAGATGGCATTGATTGCTGATGGAGTAGAGTCGGTAGGAAATGAAACTCTTCCCCTCGCTCCAAATGACTATGTAGAAGCTTTCAGCCTGACAGGAATCAAAATATATGCCGGAGCAGCTTCAGGACTGTCCGGCATAGGGAAGGGATTATATATTTTGAAAACTCCTTACGGTATCAGGAAATCAGCATTGCCATAAACATTGGTATGCCAATGCTCATATAAGAGTCCATCTCATAAGTTTTGAGGTGGACTCTAATTTTGAGATTGTCATCACTATCGCAGTCCATTATTTCGTGGAGTCCGGTTATTGGTGTTGTTCCTTCGATTCGGGTCAAACGGATTGACTCCAAATTCATCCTCTTCTTCCTCCTCTTCCTCAGTCTCACGCGAATTATTATTTCGCTTAGGCTTGTTCTTCTTTATCTTATTCGGTTTTTGTAGGTCAAGAGCCGTCTCAAACACATTCCATGTCTGGTCCATATCCCAGTTTTTCTTGACATTTATTGTTTTGGGATAATAATAGACGTAATCCGGCTGCAAGGCTATCAGAATATCTTTGCCTACAGAATCCGTCTCAAGAGGCACGAGGCTATAGCCTAAACTTACAAGGCTGTCTACTATCTCCTGGTCGGTTTTCTGCCTGATGAAACCTGCTGACACTTTCCCCGGCAATGGATTAACGGGAATGGAATCCTGCACGATAGAGATAGTGTCGGCTATCGACACTCCCAAAGAATCGACAGGTATTTCCATACCAATCTTATCCTCTACCATAACCGTATCATTTGGAGCAATGAGCGTGTCAACGGTCTCTATAAGAGTGTCAATGGGCTCTCCAAACACTTTTTGCAACCGGTAGCTTCCGGCTGTATACTTACCATCGCCATTGAAATCTTCATACAATCGGGCATAGTATTTGCCGGCATCTATCCCTTCGAATACAGCAGCCCCGTTCACTACCTGCGCCGTGTATTTAGGTTTATCGGCAGTAGCCATCAGTTGCACGAAAGCCGGGATATCGTTGTCAATGCCCACAAGTGTTATCTTGAGGTTAGACAAGTCTTCCGGAGCCTTAGTCTTGAATTCATACTCCAGTCTCTCGCTATTTACTCCGTAAATATCAGTACCCGCAAGTGAGTCTACAGTCAGCCGGTAGGAAGCTCCCCTTTGCCAGGGGAATTCTATCTTGAATCTCCGCTCAGAGAGGGTGTCGGCTCTTTCAAGACGATATTCTCCCTTGACTGGAATCCACAACGTATCCTGCTTAGTTTCAAGATGAAAAGCGAGAGAATCAAGACGAGAAAGCGGTATTGGCACCTCAATGGCAAGTGGCCGCTTTATATCATTGTCCGGACCTTTCGCACTGAATGCGAATGTAGGGATCTTGGGCTTCTCTACATCCGTAGAGTCGCTAAGTTCGGCTGTCACCTGCTCGGAAGCGCTCGTCTGTATAGAATCTCCCTCCTCTGTCGGCGATGCAAGCACATCTGCTTTTTTATTCTTCTTGTCAGATTTCTTTTTCTTCTTCTCTTTTTTATTGGCGTTCTTATCCTTAGGCTTCATAAGCTTCACCGTGTCGTTGACTATGGTTTCGATTCCGGTAAGCAGATTTACGTTAGAATATCTGAGAGCCAACTTAAGAGTGTCGCGTGTTGCTATATCCGTCGGAAGCCAGAAAGTCAAGGTGTCATTGCCTACTGTCATCTCCGCTTTAAGAGGATCGGGATACATCTCATCATCTGCTAACTTTACGGAAGGCATCACTTTCGACGGAGAATTGAAAATGAATTCGAGTTTAGTGGAATCAGGGCGCGTATAGCTCACCATATATTGAGGCTTTAGCCCGGTGTTGTACATACGCAATAATACGTTGTTTGGCAGGAATCGTGTGCGCTCCCTTTGCACTACAGTATCCACAGCACCTGTGTAAAGGTCGCGAATCGTGTCAGAAGTCATAATGCGTTCCGAAGTAGGGCGTATGATGTCTTCAAACCATGCTATATCTTCCTCAGGATTCGCATAATGACGGTCGTTGTCAAGATCTTTAAGGGCAAAGAGTCGGTAAGTGGTATCTTGAAGCCCTCTGATGATAAAGCGTCCATAATCATCTGTGCGAGCAAGGCGCTCAAAAGGCATTTTCGTAAATGCCGAATCCTCCTTCGATATGTAAGCACCTACGAATACACCTTGTTGCGGCTCCATATCTTCGGCTCCAAGCACCATCCCGGAGATACGCAGCGAATCGAGAGTTGGCCCTGTAGAAAAAGTATAAGCAAATCCAGGGAGCTTGTTGCCCTCGTTATTGTCTTCTATCGCATCGCCAAAATCTATTGTATACGTAGTATTGGGGAGAAGTGTATCCGTGATATTGACTATCACGCGTCGGCCGCGGGTAGACACTCTTGGTGTTGATGCTCCGGGAGGCGACAACACTACCTTCTGAAACGCATCCTTGACATTGACGAGCTCATTGAAGTCGATATAGATATTGCTTGGGTCAACATTGACAGAACCCGGAGATGGATTAGCACGTACGAATCTTGGAGGATCCTCATCGCGAGGTCCGCCCGAAGGATTCCCGATGGAAGCACAGCCCCATAGCAACAAGATGCTGACGGCCACGACTGCCAGCACTCCGATATGCTTCTTAAATGATGTATGCATCATAATGTCTACTTTTTGACTTTCTCACAAATTGGCAATTTCTCCATCCTTACCTATACTCAGGAGGATATATCTTACGCAGATCAGCTGTATCAGCCTTTATAATAATCATCTTTTCTTCCCCTTTCCAAAGCAAAGGAGCGCGATACATCTTATATTCAACCCTCATCGGCACGCAGCCAAGCATCATCCTTTTCATTACCGCTGCCAAAGAGTCATTTTCCACGCTAAACTTCACTTTTTCAAAATGCAAGGGGTTAGGGTCACCCAATTCCTTATAGGGAATCATAGTACCCTCGAATGTCTTCATGACAGACCCTCTTCGCTCCATGTTGATGACATATCCGTATTTAACAGCATTGTCTACGTATGGACGGAAAAACCAAACCCAACAAAAAATAAGTATTACAAGAAGGGTAATGGCTCCTCCAAGCCACCATTTCCATAGATTTCCGGGCTTATGGATTATGCCGTCGAGTGGCGATTCCTCCTCTATCCAATAGTCTGGGTCCTCGGGATCAAGCTTAGGAAGTTTCGGCTTCTTTACGGGAGCCGGTTCATCGTCAGAGTCAAAATAATCGTTGTCATCTTCCTCCTCATTTCTTTTCTTGAAAAACCCTTCTCTTTTAGGCTTTACGTCAGCCGCAGGCTCCGCATCTGAATCGGATTCGGAATAATAATCATGAGGCTCCTCCTCCACCGGCGAATGGCTCTCATCTTCATAATCATGCTCGGAATAAGAATCACTCTGATCTTGATCATCTATAGGAGAGACCCTTTCATATTCTGTATCCGGGCTTCGAGGGGTATAGGTGTCTGAGAGCTCCAGTTCGTCATCCCAGAGATCATCGTCATTCTCAGTGTTGAGATAATTATCCTTATCGTAGCTCATAGGCTTATACCAACTTATGTTTATTGCGTCTTGACGAGTCTGTTCCAATCCATATAGCAGTGAATATGCCGAGTATGATCAGCATCACCGTCTGTCCGCTCCATTGAAGGATTGAGAAAGCTGCTCCTTCCACATCCGACACTCCATATATCGCCAACCCGAACATGATGGCTATGTTCCATGGTCCAAGTCCACCATTGCTCGGCACAGCCATTCCAATCGACGACAATACAAACGCCACAAGGCAAGGAAGCAACCCAAAGGCAAGCCCGGATTCATGGCAAAGTGCCTTTGTGAAAGAGAACGCGTAGAAGGCCACATAAAGTTGCACGAAGTAGCAGCCCCAGATAGCCACCGTCAAGAAAATAAATTTCCATTTCCCCGGCATTGTGGCCGTCACGGCAAATCCTTGCCAAATCTCCCTGCTCCATTTCTTAAGTCGCCTGACTACAGAAGTGTCACGGAATTTATGCAGCAACCAGCAAACTACGCCGATACCTATCAGCCCGGCTATCCATGTAGAGGGAGAATAAACGATTCTCAGAAGATTCTCCCCCACCGGATACTTCGCCATAAAAGACGTTATGGCCGGGGTCGCTATTACGAAAGTGAGAAGTATGAGCAGCAAAACCATTACAGAATCTGCCATGCGGTCGGCCACCATCGACCCCATCACTGTAGTGAATTGCGTCTTGGAACGTCTGGCTACATACGAACATCTCCATATCTCGCCAATGCGCGGCAAGAGCAAGTTGAGTGCATAGCATCCGAACACACCGCACGTCAGCTCCATCAGGGAAGTCTTCACATTTAATGCATCGAGCTGAATACGCCATCGCATAGCCCTGAAGATATGCGAGAATACACTTATCCCCATTGCAGCAAGAATCCACCAATAGTCGACACCATGACTGATTATATCGATGGTCTGCCGGAAATCGACCTTTCTGAAGAGATACCAAATCAGCAAGACCGACAGAAGCACAGGCAGTATGTATTGCAACGCTTTCTTCATCTATATTCTATTTTTTTGCATCACGCACTTCGCATCACACACAACGCATTTTGCATCACGCATCATGCCTGACCGGTAAGGCTACCGTAGATCTCAAATGCACTTCTGATGTCATCTTCAGACGGACAAATGTCCCATTGAGGAGAGCCAATCTCATTCAGCAGAGTGAAATTAATATGGTCGGGCGAAGCATTCTTCTTGTCATGACGCATAAGGGAGATGAGGGTGTCAATGTCATTGCATTTCACTCCTGCGCTCGGATAATATTCTTTGAGCATCGCCGCATATGGATATAATGCGGATGAAGGAAGCATTCCGGTCCTTCCGCTTACTGACGCTGAGGCGGAAAGCACCATCTCCCATAGCAGGCCATGAGCCACGGCAATGCCATGCGCCATCGGACGACCGTTGATCAAAGCCAACGATTCTATGGCATGGCCGGCAGTATGCCCGAAGTTGAGTATCTTGCGCTCTCCCTTCTCCTTTGGGTCGCGGGTGGTGACCCCTGTCTTTATCTCGATGCATCTCAGAATCCAAGGCAAGAGCAGGCGCGGACTATCAAGATATTTTTCAATATCCAAAAGAGCCACATACATTTGAGGGTCGGCAATTAACGCTGTCTTAAGCATCTCGGCATATCCTGACAGCAACTCATCAGCTGGCAATGTGTCAAGGGTCTCCGGAATAATCACTACGTCTTTAGGCATCGAGAAAACTCCGATTTCATTTTTCAGCCCATCAAGATTTATGGCAGTCTTGCCTCCGGTGGCGGCATCCACCATGCCGAGCAGAGTGGTCGACACGTTGATGCAGTCTATTCCTCGCTTAAAGGTGGCAGCCGCAAACCCTCCGAGATCAGTCACCATACCGCCACCTATGCAGAAAAGTGTAGACCGACGCGTAGCGCCGCTTTCGGAAAGCATACGCCATACTTTCATAAGCGACTCTATATTCTTATGGTCGTCGCCGGCAGGAATCACACATCGTGGCAGTTCACCCAAATAGGGCATCTGCTCAGCGAGACGGTCTACTACCATTTGCGACGTATTGGTATCGGCAAGCACGAATGGCGACTTTGCATTGAGAAGATCTATAACGAGGGGCAGCATGTCGGCAAACTCATCCATCGATGGGAAGATACCCCATGCTTTTTCTTCCTCAAATTTATTTTTTGGAATCGGGCCGGTGCAGACAGCCATTGTGCGAATCCCGGCTGCCACTCCGGCACGTACGCCGAGAGGTGCATTTTCAATCACGATGGCTTCCTCAGGCTTCACACCAGCCTTTTCAAGCCCTTTAAGATAGGGTTCCGGATCAGGTTTCCCTTTCGTCACATCGTGAGCCGTAACCATCATATCTTCTCCAAAGACACCCGGATAGTCTTTACGGATATTGTCGATAAGTGAGGCTTGACCGCTTCCTGTCACAAGGACACACTTGATGCCCCGCTCGCATAGAGTGCGAAGCATCCGATCTGCACCAGGCATAGGTTCGTTGCCCCCTATAGACTTAAATATCTTTGTCTTGTAGTCATACAATGCCGTGCGCTTCTCCGGATCGCAAGGCTTGCCGAATTCGCGTTGCCATATAAGGTCGATTGTAGCCGCGCCGGTCATCCCTTCATACAGGTAAAATTCCTCGCGACTGCATTGTATTCCATTTTCCTCCATCATCTGTTTCCAGGCGAGGGTATGGTATTTCATGGAGTCATATAAGACTCCATCCATATCGATTAGAGCTGCTTTAATCATGATGCAAAATTAGCCAAAATTCCTGACAGTATTTGCAAGATTAATCAAAAAAAACTCTAAAAAGCTTAATTTTGACAAAATAAGGGGCACACTGATCGTGCGCCCCCTATTTGCTATTTATCTTTCGCTATTACTCTTCAGCATAAGAGAGAACCGTGGGAGACTCAACGTCTACCCCAAATTCCTTTGCCTTGGCAAGTATGGCGCGAGCCAACTTGGGCTTGAGATCTTCCGGACAATAACGGAAATAAGATTCGGCTGCCCTTACATGAGCTGCATCAGGCATCGGATATTCCCTTCGCTCAGGAAGCCCGAATACACTGGCGGGCAATTCCTTCTTTTCTTCATAACTCAATCTGTCGTTCATAATAACTAAAATTTAAAATTAAGGTCTTAATTTCATATTTCACATCATTATAACGCCCAATGAGCTGAAAAGGATTAAGTAGCAGTCAAAGGTCAGTTTCTGTGTATGACGGAGCCGCTGGCCTGATGAGTGGCAAGAATCAGCATCTCGGCGATCTGCACGTGCGCAGGGGCCTGCGCAGCATATATTGCAGCATCGGCAATATCATCGCCTGTCAGTGGAACTATTCCTTTATACACATTGGCAGCCCTCTCTGCATCCCCATGGAAACGGACTTCGCTAAAGCGTGTCTCCACCAGACCCGGTTTAAGCAATGTCACTCTGACGGGGGTTTCAGCCAAGTCGATTCGGAGTCCGTCTGTTATTGCTTTGACGGCAGCTTTGGTAGCGCAATACACATTTCCATTGGCATACGCAGCATCGCCGGCTACTGATCCAATGTTGATGACATGCCCTTTTGCACGCTCCACCATCCCGGGCACTACCGCGCGTGTCATATAAAGCAGACCTTTGATATTTGTGTCAATCATCGTGTCCCAGTCGCGATAATCTCCTTCATATTCTTTCTCGAGACCGAGCGCAAGTCCGGCATTATTGACAAGCACATCTATTTGCCTCCAATCATCAGAAAGAGAAGCCACGGCTGCCTCAGCAGCCACCCGATCACGCACATCAAAGACAAGGGGCAGAACATCCTTTCCAAGTTCTCCTGCCAGTGCATCAAGCCGGGAAGCATTGCGTCCCGTAATAATCACTCTGTAGCCGGCCGCATGAAATTTGCGGGCACAAGCCTCCCCAATTCCACTCGTAGCCCCCGTGACTAAAGATATAGGTTTCATATCATTCATAATAAACTCATTAGTTTTTATTTTACAAA
>CAYNPB010000066.1:0-13105 GCA_964399005.1 uncultured Sangeribacter sp. | reverse complement strand
AGCCGAGGAGCTCGACCTCCCGGTAGGTACAGTGAAGAGCCGCATCTTCTTCGCAAGGAAGAGACTCCGCGAGCAGCTTGCTGACTTTGCTTACTGAAAATAATGCATAATTCATAATGCATAATGCATAATTGGATGACCATATAAAGATATTGAATATACGACAGACACTATAAGCTATACTACACGAAGATACTTGGAAAACACACTGCCTTAATCGGATACTTGAAAGACACACACTGAAAGAAGATTTTTACCTGAAAGACACACACTGAAAAAACATTGCCTTAGTCTGAATTGATACTATATTGGAAGACACATTATTACCTTAATCACACACTCTTATACCTTAATCGAAAATAATAATACTGTGAAAAAAATGCTCCCTGCTTCGGATTTGAAGCGGGGAGCGTTTTTTGGGGGGAAGGGGCGTATTGGTGGAGGATTATAGGTGCTTTTGGGGCGGACGCACGAGCCGTGCGTCCCTACCAGGTTGTTGGTGGGTGTGGAGGCTCTGATCTCTCTTTGAGAGTCACAGATCATGCTAAATAAATGCTCCCTGCTTCGGATTTGAAGCAGGGAGCGTTTTTTGAGGGTTAGTGGAGGAGGTGGAGGAGGACTTGGTCGCGGTAGTTTGCTCCTATTGCTAATTCGGTTTTTCCTATTGTGATGTCTTTGTTGTCGAAGGCGTCGATCTTGTCTTTGCTTACGATATAAGATTTGCTTATTCGAATGAATCGGGAGGCGGGAAGCATTTCTTCCATAGCCTTTATGGTCTGGCGTGTGATGACTTTTTTGTCGGAGAGATGGATGATGACGTAGTCTTTGAGCCCTTCAATATATGTAATGTCATCGAGTTTTAAACGCATGTATTTACGTTCCGACTTTACGATGATGAAGTCCATGTCGGGAGATGGAGTAGATTCTTCGGCAGATTCGACAAGTTTCTTGTAAGTGAATGCCCTCTCAACAGCTTTTTCAAAACGTTCTTTCTTAATGGGCTTGACAAGATAGTCGATTGCTTCCACGTCATAGCTGTCGATGGCATATTCGGAGTAGGCTGTAGTGAATATCACCATACATTCATTGGGGAGTTGGCGAGCAAATTCAAGTCCGTTCATCCCCGGCATCTCAATGTCGAGGAAAATCAAATCGGTGGAATTATTGAGCAGCCATGTCTTGGCATTCTCGGCATTGTCAAATAATTCTTGAAGCTGAAGGTCGGGACTTGAGTCAACGAGACGCTTCATCCCCCGGCGGGCTATCGGTTCATCGTCTATTATTATACACTTCATTTTAAGATAATTAGATGGGGATATTTAATTCTGTTCGGAATGTGTCGGAAGATTTTGATACGATCATTTCTGCTTTCCCTTCATAAATGAGGTCTAATCGGCGGCGGATGTTTTCGAGACCTATGCCATGATGTGTCATTTTCCTGACGCAATCCGGGTTGTAATGATTTTCACATTCAAAGTGGAGCTTTCGATCTCCTGCTTGAAACTTAACGCTAATATCCGGACCATTATCGCGGTGGGAATAATACTTAACGGCATTTTCAATTATGGGGATAAGCATCAGCGTCGGAATCTCCCAATGAATAATGTTTTCATCAATTTCTATCTCATAGCTTAGATTATCGCGCCGGGACTGCTCGAGTGTCAGATAACTATTTAGAAACTGCATTTCTTCTTTAACAGTAGTCTTTTCTTTCTTTCCTTCTTCGAATTGATATTGTAGAAGAATTGTAAGGTCGTCAAGAAGTGCCATCGCAAAATCGGGGTCGTCGTAAGCAGTGATTTCGATATTGTTAAGCACATTGAAAAGGAAATGAGGATTGATTTGCTTGCGGAGGAATAGATATTCCTGACGAAGCGTTTCGGATTGGAGAAGTGTGATATGTCGCTGAGTTTTAATCCAATTTTGAAAAAACATAAGAGCACTCAGTCCTACTACGTAGAGAGTGACTGCCATAACGCTGGCGAAAACCGCAGACAATTCAATAATATTGTATTGTAGGGAGCCCTGATCCACTTTATTCCCGGGGAAGAAGAGAGTCAGCAGTAATGGAGAGAGGAATATAAATATCGTTATAGATGCCGACAAGATGAATTTTTTTGTCTTCCGACGATTCGCGTATCTGCGGAACAATGATATGACGATATAAGAGATGGCTATAAGATAGATAAAGAGCACTGCCGATTGCATCATTGCAGCTTTCGGATCGGATGCATATTCATGGCTATAAGCCGTGATAGAGACAGCAATCAATTCAAGAATGAGTAGAAGATGGCGCAACCATCTGAACCGGTGGCTTACCAAAAATGAAGTTATGCCTGAAAACAGAGACCGGTCATATTTGACACTCGGGAAAACCGGGGGATGTGCCATCGCAGAGAGTTGAGAGCGTAGATAATCAGAAAGGGCATCTATGCGCTCTGTAGCGATTGCTGAATCAATGGGAATGGCGGTTGATATGGCTCTTAATCTCGAAAAAATGACTTTTGAGTTGAGGCAATCGCGCACATTATCCATATATTGACCCAAAAGCCAGGCAATGTGGCGTTCTTGCTCAAAATCTTCCTTCCACCGGCTGTAGAGCTTTACGAGTGCAAGGCTTATCATCAGAGGGACCCAGAAGAGGACATTGCTTAGTGTGTCGGCAATATACCAAGTCATTGACTTGACTTTATGACGTGCAGGCAAGTCAAATTGGGTCTGAATCAAGGATTCTATTGATGAAACGAGAAAGGAGAGAACAATCAGGAAAAGAGAGGAATATAGAAAATATTTGGCAAAGCGGCCATTAAGGAGATAGCGCGGAATGAGCCATTTATCGTTGATTATCAGAATAGCGCATAGATAGAGCAATGTTGATGGGAGGAAGATGATCCACGCACGGGAAATGTCGCCTCCCTCATCAAGAAGCATCTGCATAGTCTCTATGCCTGGAGAAAGGGCGAGTAGAATCGGGAGCAATATTATGTAGACAAGATATTTTTTCATACATGAAAATAGCTTGCAAAATTAATAAATAGATTTTGAATAGTCTGCATAATATAGCTCCCGATTTTAATTCTATTGGTCATTAGAACCTTACAGAGAATTCTCCCATATGGGCCTGGAGTGCTTTGCGCGACAGGATTCTATTCGCCATGTAGCTTTCGATGGCGTTGATATCGTGAGTCTTTATTGCGGTCTTTAATTCAGCTGCCGACATACCTCCGCTCATAATCATATCGAAGAATGAAGGAGTGTATTCAGGATATGCGGCCAATTGATAATCATCGCCCATTTTTGCAGCTTTAGCAGCGTAGGAAATGGCATCATTGAGACCTCCGAGTTGGTCGACCAAGCCTATCTGCAGAGCTTTCTGTCCATCCCAGACGCGACCTTCAGCAATCAGGCGTACCTGCTTATCCGACATATGTCGCCCTTCTGCAACAAGATTGATAAATTGATCATAGCCTCGGCTTACAGATCGCTGCAGTATTGCCTGCTGCTCATCGGACAGAGGACGGAACAGATTGGGGAACAAAGCCTCCGGGTCGGTAGCCACGATGTCGACGTTGACACCGAGCAGTTTTGAAGTGCCTTCCACACAAGGGAACATTCCGAAGATACCGATAGAGCCGGTGAGAGTCATAGGGTCGGCAAATATGCGGTCGGCTTTAGCCGAAATCCAATATCCTCCGGATGCTGCGTAATCTCCCATTGACACGACCAATTGCTTTCCTTTCGATTTGAAATAGTCGAGCGCCTCTCCAATCTGTGCGCTTCCATAGACAGATCCACCGGGAGAATTTACACGTAGCACCATCGCTTTGACACCATCATCTTCTGCAAGACGGTTGATGATGGGCACGAATTTGTTGTAGTCAATCTGACTTTCGTTGCCATCTTCGATATCCCCTACGGCATAAAGCACAGCAATTTGCTTCTTGGAATCATAGTTTTTATCTGCCGGTCGGACATTTTTCAGAAGAGTAGAGATCTCTACAAGGTTCAGGCCTTCGGGTTTGCATTTGGAAGCGTCGGCAAGTTTTTGTTTTATTTCCCGGTCGTATAGGAGAGCATCAATAAGTTTGTTCTTGACGGCAATATCTGCGCGTGCGAAAGAGATATTTTCCCGATTTATGAGAGAATCGATCAGCTGAGGAGATACACCTTTTCGAGCCGAGGAGATATTGGTAGTGATATGAGTCCACATATTGGTGAGCATGGTGTCGAGTTGAGCTCGTGCAGGCTGGCTCATATGCTCCATTATGTAAGGTTCGACTGCTGATTTGTAGGTGCCAACTTTTGCAATTTGCATCTTAATTCCCACCTTGTCGAGCAGATTCTTGAAATAGAAGTTCTGCATGGCCAGTCCTCTTAAAGCAAATGCTCCTTCCGGATTCATAAAAATACTGTCGGCCACAGATGCCACATAATAGCATCCTTGAGTGAAATCCTCGGCATATGCATAGACTTTTTTCCCTTTTGATGATTTCTTAAATTCCAGAATATCATTTCGGAGGGCATCGAGGGTAGCCGGAGCTGCCGTTAGATCTCCGCATTTTAGATATAGGGCTACTATATCCTTGTTAGAGGCAGCTTCTTTCAGGGCAGCGGAAATGTCTCTCAATGTCTGAGGGGCTTCAAATTTTCCGCTTGTGAGCATAGCCAAGTTCGGGGAAAATGGTTTTTCGCATTCTTGAATGTCACCATCGAGATTGATGGTGAGGATGCTTCCCCCTTTGACCTTAGCCGGAACGTCTTTAGAGCCACCGGAAACTCCGGCAATTACGCCTCCGATGATTGCTGCCAACACTACACTGCCAACAATGATGGCAATAATTGCTCCGGTGAAGGAGGAGAGAGTCTGAAATAAGAATTTTTTAAACATAATGTTATTGGTTTATTGTTCTTTTATATTAGATGATGGTGCAAAGGTAATAGTTTCGGAGGCGTGAAATTTATTTTTGAGACGAAATGGGTAGAAAATGAGATGAAATAAAGACTAAATAAAGAATAATCCCTCAATGAGGGATGAAAGTGCCGAAAAACGTCCCTCATTGAGGGATGAAAATGACGGAAAATGTCCCTCATTGAGGGATTTTTTATATCATGTCTATTTTTATTGTGGGGAATTTATTTTTTTAGTATTTTTGTAAATTGAAAGCAGATTGATTGATGGAGGGGATTTGCGTATGAAGAAATTGGTATTTTTGGTGGTTTTGGTATTGGCTTTTGGGTGTAGTCGAAGTCCTTCGGATAGAATCGAAAGGAATTTGGCTAAGGCTTATGAGCTGACTGAGAAGGGAGAGACAGCGGAGGCATTTGACTTGCTTTTGGAAGCGCAGTCGTGGATTAACGATGATGTGCCTCCTGCTGTGAGGGCAAAGTTCTATATGGCCATTACCGCTCCCTATTACAATTCCTATAATATAGGAGACTCTAAAGTTTATGCTGAGAAGGCATTGGAAGCAGCGAGGGAAGCGGATAGTCTCCAATGGCTTCCGAATCTACTGTGGAATTTGGGATTGACAATGACAAATGTTGATTCAGTGGAAAGTCTGCTTAAAGAGTGTCGCGATTTGAGTGATAGGTATGGTTTCAGTTATTCAGCAGGGCGCTCCAGGATCTTTCTTTCAAAAATGAGTACCTTGAAAGGAGATACCGAGGAGGCAGAACGTATACTCGACAGTGTGGCAGCCAATCCGGAATTGGCCTTGAACAATGAGATTGATTTGCATTTTCAAAGAGCCTTGATATATGAGCATCAAGGGAAAAATATCGAGGCCATGAGAGCGTTAGATTCCATCCAAAGCGGTGAATTGAGTCTTGATGGCAAGGGGAATCTCTATCAGATGCGTTATCAAATATCACGGAGCTCAGGCAGAATAGAGGAAGCTCTTTTGTATCGGGATTCCCTGGCAATCTGTCAAGATTCCGTCAACAAAATAAAATCTTCTGAAATATTGACAGCTGCTGAGAGTGACTATTCAAAGCGTATGATCAGAGAGGAGGCTAAGCAACGTCTGTTTTGGTGGATTAGTGGAGCTGTATTGGTGCTGATGATAGGAGTCGTGATCTTCCTAATCAAAAGCCGTGCTATGAAAATGAAGCAGCTGAAGTTGATAGAAAGGATTTCACAATTAAATGCACGACTTGTAGAGTTTGAAAGCAGGGGAGAAGAGGAGAAAGCCGACACGTTGCTGCCAATTATGGAGAAATTCCGACTGACCAGGGAGTTTTATTTCACGCTCCAACAATCCGATTTGGTAGGGATACTGAATATGACCCCTAACCCCGATGACATACCGAAAGAGAAACTAAAGATTATGATGGACTCCGTCATAGGTACATTTGCTGAAGCGTGTGCCAACTTGCGTCAGGCAGAAAAAGATGTGACGCAAGATGATGCGTGGCTATGTGTGTGCAGCTACATAGGTCTCAATAAAGATGTGACGGCCGCCGTCATGAAATCAAGTGACGATGCACTGCGAAAGCGTAAAAGCCGCGTCAAGCAGAAGCTGCCCGCAGAGCTCTTCGACCTATTTTTCTCAAAATGAATGTGACAAAAGCGTGACAACCGAAAATTGTCACGCTTTTGACCATTATAGAGAGTCTGCGGCCTACTAATTTTGCAGCAACAAAATATTACTGCAAGATGAAAAGGATTTTAACAACTGTAATCTGCATGATGGCTGCAATCGCCACATATGCACAGACGGAGATTGACTCAATCCATACAAAAGAGCTGGATGAATTTGAAGTGACAGCCGTAAGAAAATTTGTCGCCCCTACAGCAAGAGGAATAAAGATTTCTATGTCCGGGAATCCTCTCGCAGACATAGGCAACGCAGTGGATGCGATAAAGCAGATGCCGATGATAGATGCCTCAGAGGGGAGTATAAAGGTAGTTGGGAAAGGAACACCTGCCATATATATCAATGGACATTTGATGCGGGATATTGGGGAACTGGACAACCTTACTTCCAAAGATCTGGAAAGTATAGAGATAATCACCAATCCTTCCTCTAAATATGGTCCGGAGGTGAGAAGCGTCATTCTCATCAAGACAAAGAAAAGAGCGGAGGGACTATATGCGAATGTCTCGGCGACTCTGACAGCTTCTGAGAAGATGTCGGAATCAGCGAGGGGTAGTATCGGCTACAGAATGGAAAACGGATTGTATGTATTCGGTGACTTCTCAATCGGAGAAAACCGGTTTAGACAGAAGCGTCATTATTCCGAGATTATAATCGGTTCGGACGATTTTGGTGGAGGCTATAGCGATTCGTACGCAACAGCCCAAAACCGAACACAGACTGTGACGGCAGATGGAGGCTTTATTTATGACTTTGGGAAACATTCAGTCGGAGCCAAATACACATTTTCAGCAACTCCGTCGATGAAGTTTAGGAGCCGGCTGGATACCGATACAGACCTTATTGAAGAAGAAACAATCAGTTCGACCAGTAATATGGCCTCTGACAGCCACAGACACTATATAAATTCGTTTCTACAGTTGGCATTGCCGAAATCATATAATGTGAGGGTAGATGTGGATTACCTGCACAGTATAGGGCACACAAAAGACTTAGCTGATGAACTCCAGACAGAAACGCAGATAGCAAACATGAGCCACACCCGATCAGAATTATTTGCAGCCAAGGTGGAGGCGGAGAAAACCTTTGGAAGCCTGAATGTAACTGTCGGAGGAGACTATACCTACACAGATCACAGACAGAATTTCTCGACTCACTCAAATGCGGAGGAATCAGAGATATTGCGTCCGGCGACGGATGATGTGAGCCAGCATCTGTATTCAGGGTACTTGACGGTTGACTATAAGCTTTCCGACAAGTGGCTGATATATGGAGGAATCCGATATGATGGCACACGTAGCAGATATGTAAGAAACAGCAAATATGAAAAAGATCTTTCAAAATCTTATGATGATCTTTTGCCAGACATCGGGGTGCAATTCCGATCTCCGGTAACTCTGAATCTATCATATAAGCAGACAGTGTACCGACCTACATATTCAAGCCTATCGAACAATTACAGTTATGTGACTCCGACTCATTGGGAAACCGGAAATCCGGAGCTATTAAAAATGAAGGCCCAAACTCTGAGATTGGACCTTTCGTACAGAGGATTTATGCTGCAGGCCGAAGGAACGCATTACGACCGAAAGATTGGACTTATATGCAGATATTATCCGGAGATCAATGCCTCAGTGAATGAGACAGTCAACCTTCCTTCCTACAATATGCTCCAGTTGGTGGCAGTGCAGCAATTGGATGTAAAGAGGTGGCATCCTACCTTACAGGGAGTATTGGTGCTTCAGGACCTGAAATTTGGCAATCCTCGCAGATCATATACGAAGCCTCTTTATCAGCTCTATCTGAACAACCGGTTTGACCTTCCAAAAGCTTTTTATGCGTATCTCTCCTTCTTCGTCAGGGGGAAGGGAAATATTGAAGCCCAATACTGTCTACCCACATGGCAGACAGCGCTTACGATAAGCAAAAGCCTTGGAAATTGGAATTTCACATTGTCTGCGAATGATATCCTCGGCACATGGCGCCAGAAAGTCATCACTCATACAGACAACGTGAAATATTCAAGCAACATTAACGGGGCATCACAATACGTGTCGCTGACGGTCAGATATCAGTTCAAGACTGCAAAGAAGACATACGGCGGCAAGAGTGTGAGAACCGATGAGATAGAGAGGCTTTGATCAGAATGTTACGGCGAACTGGCATTGCAGGCGGTTGGCGTGGAGACCATTGCCATTGAAGTCCTTACGATGACCGTAGTCGTATTCGATGCCTGCTGAAACAAACTTATTGATGTTGTAAATTACGTTTGCTGCCACATAGTCGCCGTAACGGTATTGGCCGTCGGAAACAACAGCATCATCCGGAAGCCAGTTGACGAGATGGCTGTAGGTGACGTTGGTAGAGACTTTCGGAGAAAAAGCATAGTTAAGGCCTCCGGTTACTCCTAATGTCTTTACAGTCTCCATCTTGCCCGGTTTTGAAGTGGCTACCATATCCATTCCGAGACCATTGTCGTCTTGGAGGTAGGTGCCGATTCCACTGCCATAAGCCGCATTGAAGTTGGCTCCAAGATTACCCACTACTTTTGTCATGCCGGAAAGCTGAATACCACCACCGACAGCTGTCTTATTGGCCTCTTCTGTAAGATTACGATATTGCATCGGACGTACAAGTCCTGACAGACGCACGTGTGAAGCTCCATCATTCCATGCATATTGCAAGTAGAGCGGAATCGCCGGGATACGCTGATTGACCTTTTTTGTAGTGCTTCCGGTGGTCATAGAAGCTGTAGGAGCATCAATACCGATTGCACCGGAGATATGCTTCGTGAAGTTCTGTTCCCAGTAAGCTGTGAAGAGGCCTAAGAAAGGATATCCGTTAGGACCTTCATAGTCGATAGTCATTGGTTCAGCTGCACCATCAGTAAACAAACTGGTAGTGTGACCGACAGTCAACCCACGATATTTTGCATAGAAATGCTTCAATTTGAATCCATCATGCTCTCCCATGAAGGTACCTTTGAAGAAGATACCTATCTGATTGTCAGTGCCAGGCATAGCCACAAAGTTCATGTAGAGCGAGGAAGTCTGCCAACCGAATTGGGTATTACTTCTGTTGCCCGGCGTGGAAGGTGTCAGTGATGAAGGAGTAAAGAGAGTTGCTGATGGATTATTGTCGCCCCAAGTGAAGACACCTTCACCCAAGAACTGTCCACCAATACCGAGATAAAAATCATTGTTCTTGCCTACTATTGCAAAACGAGGAAGACCATTATCGTTAGGAGCCTTCGGCGCATTGTTCTTCAATGAGCCCTCAACGTCTTCCAACTTTGCATCATTGTTGTGGATAGGGGTAGTGACACCAGTCTCCATATTTCGGTTGTCGCGTTGGGCTTGGGCACTGAATGCGCCTGCTATCGTCAGCAGCAAGCCGGCGGCTAAGATATGTTGTGTTTTCATAATTTTTAAAATTTAATTTAATTATCAGGCATCCTGAGATGTGACTGAGAATGCAAATTTATTGCGCATTGTAAATGTGATGATTGCGTATGCAATAAGGAGGATGAAGCTGATGAGGAATGCGAATGTGCCGCCTGCTGCCACGTGGAATATGTCGCGGAGCAAGCCGATCAAGAACGGCGAAACCACAATAGCCAGATAGTTGGCCGTCAAGACAAACGACAGAGCCATGGTAGCTTTCTTCTCATTATCGACACACTGTGCAGCCTTATCATAGATGATAGGCTGAGAGATGCCATATCCGAGGCCAACGAGAGCAGCTCCGACGCACATTGTCACTGAATCGGCACAGAATACAAACAATGCCTGTCCGACCAGCATCATAACCGCAGCCCAAAAGAATGTATTGCCCTTCAACACCTTCATAAAGAATGGAAGGAAATATCCCGGAAGAAGAATGAAGAGGAAATAAATGGCAGTGATAGTGCCTGAAAGCGAAGCGCTCCAATCTTTCTTCTCGATAAGGAAAGGACAATAGTAAGAAATGGATATAGATGCGAAAGTGATGAAGAAATACACTCCGATCAGAGCCCAGATCCTGCCCATGTAGAATCCTCCTACAGTCTTTTCTTTCGAACCGACATTAGCAGGAGTTGATGATGCAGATGTGCTTGAAGAAGGGGCATTGCCATCACCGGCAGTCTTGGTGACATTGCGAAGTCCGAATGCAAGCACAAGAGGAATCAAGCAGACGAGATACACTGCAAATGGGAGATGCCAATTACCGTGACTCAACCATCCGACTACAAATGTAGCAACAACGAGTGCCGAATTTGAAATACCGCTTTGGATACCCATCTGTTGCATACGGTAATTGCCTGAAAACGTATCGGCAATAAGACCTGTAGAGAATGGGATGAGGAGTCCGGCGGCGCATCCAAGAAGGCAACTGATAATAATAAGCCAAGCCATAGTGTTGGCAAACATATAGGCCACGGCACAGGCAGTGAAAAGAACAAGTCCGCCTATTATGATCGACATCTTATGGCGCGTCAGCGATAGCTTTCCCGACATGAGCACGAAGGGGATGATAAGCAGGTTGGGGAGAGCCGTCAGAAGTTGCTTCTCAATCTGAGTGGTGTGCGGGAATATTTTCGCCAAAGTCCCGAGCATCGGGGTCACAGCCAGGCCGGGGAGGTTGACGATAAGAGAAATTGACATGATGGCGCAATAGGTCATCAGGGTCATAGGTGATTTTCCGGTCCGTATCATAATGATGAATTATTAATGATGAATGATAAATTGATTTAAGGCGTGACGAATATAATGATGAAAGAAATTTGCGGGAATACCCCGAGCCGAAGCCCGGGGCGATTCACAACAATTTATCAATAATAATTCATCATTTGTCATTGCTTGCAGAAGCTGTGGATGTTGGCGCCATGCTACTTGCTGCATCTGCTTTCGCATAATCTACAAACTTAGCTGCGTCAGGGTTGGAAGCATTTTCAGAAGCAAATTCCTCAGCTGCCTGCAGTCTGTCTTGAGCTGCCTGAGCTGAATTATCCCAGTGGAAGGGAACGAAAGATGTACCCATAGCATCCCAAGAAGGTTTCTTGAAGTGTAGTATGATAAACGGAAGGACTACAAATATAATAGTTCCGAGTATCAGCACTGTAAACCAGACAGCATTTGAACCCATCTGAATCTGAGCCGGTGGGAAGAAACTGAAGATGAATGCAGTGGCAGATCCAAGGAAACCGACACCTGCAATAAGCCACATCATTCCGTTACCCTTCTTGCCAAGACGGTAAGGACGCGGAGCATTCTTCATCGAATAGCGGAGCTTGATAGAAGAAGCAAACATCAGCAAGTAAGCAATCAGATAAAGGATACATGTGAGCTGCGACAGAATCTGATAGAAGCTCTGCACTGAAGGCATGAGGACCATAATGAATGAAAGGACTGTCACTGCAATGCCCTGAACGTAGAGGATATTCTTCTGAACGCCGTTCTTGTTGGTCTTCTGGAAGAACTTAGGAAGATAACCGGCCTGACCTACTGCGAACACACCTTTCGATGGGCCTGCCACCCAAGTCAACACGCCTGCGAGGACACCGAATGCAAGTGCAATAGCGATGATAGGAGAGAACCATTTCATGTGTAGAGCACCGAAGTAGTTGTCGAAGCCGACAAGAAGACTTTGGACAAGGTTGATGTCCTTAGCCGGAATGATTACACCGAGAGAATATGTGCCGAGGATGAAGATTGCAACTGTAGCAAGCGCACCAATGATCACAGCCTTAGGATAATTGACTGTAGGATTCTTGATTTCCCTTACGTGGATACCACTCATCTCCATACCTGCATAGAATAGGAAAATAGAGACGGCAAGGATTATATTGTTGAAGTCGGAGAAATCAGGAATGAAATTGCCGTGCCAATTCATCTGAGACTTGCCACCGGTAGCAAGATATACGATAGCGCACACTACAAGGATGATAACAGGGATAATAGTACCCACGATACCACCGATCTTAGACACCTTGCCTACCCATCCCATGCCTTTCAGCGAGATGAAAGTAGCGATCCAATAGATTGCCAACACTACAGCAATGGTGTACCACTTATTTGCAGCCAAATGCGCATCATAGATATGATCCATGCCAATAAATGCGAGCGACACTGCGCCGAAAGTCAATACAGTCGGGAACCATATGGTGCTCTCGATCCATTGAAGCCATATGCCGAGGAATCCGACCTTATCGCCGTAAGCCTCGCCAACCCATCGGAACATACCACCCTGTTGATAAGGGAACATAGCGGCAAGTTCGGCAGCTACAAGAGATACAGGGATCAGGAATACAATTGCGGCGAATATATAGTAGAAAGCGGAGCTTATGCCATATTCGGCCTCTGCCGGGAGGCCACGGAGCGAAACCACCGCGACTATGTTCATTATGATAAGGGTGAATACCCCCATCTTAGCGGCCTGTTTCACGGTCGCTGTCTTTTGTCCGGTTGAAGTAGCCATAATAATGAGATTTTAATAATTAGTGAAATCAGATTTAGTATTGATTAAGCTCG
>CAYNPB010000065.1:0-13320 GCA_964399005.1 uncultured Sangeribacter sp. | reverse complement strand
GGGGCTGCCGAGGGGATTTTTATCACGCAGAGAGCGCAGAGGGGCAGAGAGCGCAGAGGGAGGGAGAATGAGGGGGAATTTTTAATAATAATTGCTCTTTAGAAGGAAAGATTTTGTACTAAAATTGCTCTTTATAAAGAGCAATTTTTGTGTATAGTTGTTCTTTTGAGAGAAAGTTTTGTACAAAAATTGCTCTTTCTAAAGAAATTTTTATTATCTTTGCGAAAAGAATTTTAATATGAATCGACTTTTTGAAATATCCCAACGTCTCGTGAATAATACCGAGACTAAACTTCACCGTTATCTATATGACGAAATAGACTGGAACGATAATCTAATCATGCTCAAAGGAGCCCGAGGCGTTGGGAAGACTACAATGATGTATCAGCGATGCAAGCTAACTGATGGTAAGGGTCTATATGTATCGCTGGATCAATTATGGTTTAACGATCATACTATAACCGAACTCGTAGATTACCACTATAAGCATGGTGGCACACATATATTTATGGACGAAGTGCATCGATATCCACGAAGCAATTGGGAGCAAGAATTAAAAAATATAACCGACAGTTATCCTGATTACAAGGTAGTCTTTACCGCCTCTTCCCTATTGCAATTAAATAGTAGGATTGCCGATCTTTCTCGACGAGTGGCAATCTACGAACTACGTGGACTCTCCTTTAGGGAATATCTATCATTTAAAGGGTTGATTGATCTCGATAAATATACTCTCGAAGAGATTCTAAACGATCACCCAAGAATAGCCTCATTGATATCGTCAAAGATCCGAATCATAGGGTATTTTGAAGAATATGTCAAAAAGGGATACTATCCTTTTTTCATGAACACATCATCTTTCACATATTTGCAACGTGTAGAACGTATAGTCCAGACAGTGATCGATATAGATATACCTGCCGTAGCAAACATTGAATATGAAACTCAATTGAAACTAAAAAAACTCATAGTAATTTTGGCAGAGCAAGTACCATTTGTGCCAAACATAACAAAATTAAGTAAAGATGTAGGAGTAACACGCAATCAATTGATGAAGCTATTTCAATTGCTATGTGAGGGAAAAATATTGAGAGCATTACATGACACTTCTATCCAACCTAAAAGCGCAGCAAAACCAGAAAAACTATTATTTGACAATCCCTCTGTGATGCAGGCATTGGGTGCATTCAATCATGTTGGCACTATCAGAGAGAGCTTTGTCGTCTCCATGCTGAGTAGCGCCGGGAAGGTTTATAGTGCCAAAGAAGGGGATTTTCTACTTGACAAAAGATATTTGTTTGAGGTTGGAGGTAAATGGAAAGGATATGCTCAGATAGCAGATAAGCCAGATAGCTATATCATAGCTGATGATCTTGAGGTGGGGAACGGTAATAAGATTCCTTTATGGCTATTTGGCTTTTTGTATTAACAATTTTTTCGGGGCTTTGGGAGGATTCGGCTTGGATTCTTGATATCAGCTCTCCAAGCTGAGGAGGGGGATTTTTAATCGAGCCAAAGGCTCTCACACTTGGACAAACTTTGCTTTTGGGGCTTCGCGAGGCTTAATGACGCGCGCGGAGCGCGCTTACTACTCAATTTGCTTTTGGGGGCTGCCGAGGGGATTTTTATCACGCAGAGAGCGCAGAGGGACAGAGGGCGCAGAGGGAGGGAGAATGAGGGGGGATGAAAATTAGGGCGCCGGGGCTTTTGGGCTCCGGCGCTTTTTTGAATCTGAGAGTGAGGAGGGAGTAAGACCCCCACCCCCTGAAGGGGAGGATTTATCTGGCGACTACCAATTTAATAGTACGGGCATCGCGGAATCTATCGGTTGGAATGTCCGCTATCGCCTAGGCCTCCACAATAGCAAAGGCAAAGGCCCATGGTTCCTACCCGGATATACATATCATTGAGCACAAGAACAAAACACATTCATTTTTCTATCCTTTTATTTGCATAGAAGGATATTTAGTAGTATATTTGCGTAGTGAAATGAAATAGTCTTTACCATGAAAGAAGAAATATCAACATATATTAACCCGCTTACTGATTTCGGTTTCAAATTTATATTTGGGCGAGAAGCAGATAAGGAATTTATACTTTCCTTCTTAAACGCTCTTATAGAAAGCAAAAACCTAATCACTTCCGTCACATTTATTGATAAAGAGAAGAAAGGGGAGTCGAAAGACGCTCGCGCCTTGATTTATGATCTGCATTGCAAACTTGCTGATGGTAGAAAGATAATCGTAGAGATGCAGAATCGTTATCAGACGCATTTCGATGATCGGGCCTTGTATTATTTGGCAGGCGATATTGTATCTCAAGGTGAAAAAGGCGAGGGTTGGGATTACTCTCTAACTCCGGTATACGGTGTCTTTCTAATGAACTTTGAATGGAGGAATGTCGAGGAGCAACATTTGAGGGAGGATATACGTTTAGTCAATATGCAGACCAAGAAAGTCTTCTCAGACAAACTGAGTATGACTTTCCTTAAAATTCCTATGATGGACAAGGATGCTGAAGATTGCAAGACTACACTGGAGAAGTGGCTTTATTTACTAAAACATATGGAGACGATGGAAGCACTACCGCAAACATTCACAAAAGACCCTGTATTCCGAAGATTGGGGAAGGTCGCAAGATATGCGGCTCTAAATGAAAAGGACAAGCAAGCTTATAAGGAATCCCTTAAGGCTTATCGTGATGGCTACGCCATAGCAGCAACTGAACGCGCAGAAGGACGTGCAGAAGGACGCGCAGAAGGACGTGCGGAAGAACGAAAGGAGAGTATCAGGATTATGCTTTCATTTGGCATTTCATCAGATGAGATTGCAAAGAAATATGGAATCACTGAAGAAGAAGTAAAGGAAATTGCGAATAGATAAGATTTGCGGCTGTCGTGTGATACTCGATAGCCGGCATATCGGATAATATTGGCGCCGGGGCTTATGGGCTCCGGCGCTTTTTTGAATCTGAGAGTGAGGAGGGAGTAAGACCCCCGCCTTCTAAAGGGGAGGGTATGAAGCCGCAAGCGGCTTTTGCGGGGACAATTCTTACTTGGGAGGGGGAAGGCCCCGGACCCCTGAAGGGGAAGGTATGAATATTAGAAATTATTGTCGTATTCTTTTATGCAGCGGATTGGGCGGGCCATGGATTTGCGGGCATTGAAGTGGGTAGTGGAAACCACAGATTCTGACACATTCGGATCACCCTCATAACCTAAGGCAAAACTATAACCCATGTTTTTCGAATTAAGACTTATATTTGCATTATTAGTCCATAAATACACTAAATGCGGATTCATATTCTCACCGGGATTGACTTGCAGAGAGGAATGATATGCGCAATCCCAACGTTGACCGGTTGGTGTCAAAAGAATTTTTTCACCCTGTTTGTTTTTTTTGGAGTAGGCATACCAATTAAAATATCTGCCAGGATACCTTGATGATACAATATTTAAAACCTCTTTATCACCATTAAACGCTTTTTCCAAGGTCACCTGAGTATTGGAAAAGTCACAATCAGCGCGACCATTTAAAAAGACATTGAAGAACGTAGAAGGGGGGACAACAAAACCGGCAGGAGATGGATCATAGACCGTCTTAATAGCGGAATAAGCATATTCAGCAGTATAAATATAATAGGAATGAGCATCGCTATCTTCTCTTCCCGGTTCAAATTCACCTGTTATAATATCTCCGCTTCCACTGAAATTATTCCAAAGATTATAATAGGTAAGTCCACCGGTAAATATCCAGTCGTTAGTAGTAATTTCTCCTGATGTTCTCGACTTATGGACAAGAAGACGATTTGGCTCTTTTATACTACGGCTTATTGGACCTTCCGAGTAATTGATATCAGATTCACCTACTTCATAAGGTATAGGACCCCAGTTAGTCTTTAACTGATTATCTACATTGCAGAATCCAACCATGGGATCTTTGCGACCCCATTGATAATAAGTGTTGTTACCAATCCAATACACTATCTCATGAGGACGTTGTTGTATGTGCAGAGTATGGGTGGGCTTATTAGGATTACCCGTCTGGACAAAATCCATCTTTCCTGTTCTCTCAAGATAAAGTACATTTTTTGCATCACACCATCCAAGATTACGAGCAGAGGCTGTAAACGAGGATATTGGAGGATTAGGAATATTGGCAACTCCTTTCATATTTACATCAGCCTGTGCTTCACACTCCACTAGTCCGGCGGTCAGCACAAGATTAGTCTTCTGGCTGTAATCAGTAGGTTGTTCAATCCAATAATCAGATACCCACAGATGCCAACTCCAAAGAATAGTACCTATAGCATCCCTCACTGCCAAAATACCATTTGCTTGCTGAAGATCTTCTTGAATTACATTAAAAACAAGCATTTTCTCACCATTGACATTTTTAATCTTAACTGAGGTTTTGTCAATGATATTATAGGCATCTTCCCAAACTAATGTAGCATCAGAGACCCCGTCAATAGGGTCTGCAGTAATTTGAGCACCCGCATGATTTACATAATTATGAGTACTATATCCCATAACTTCTAACCCAGTCCTTTTATTTGTATACGATGAAGGATTTGCAACACCATCTTTAATTGCATTACCATAGTAAAGAGGGATTGCATACCAACCGCCACGATTTACGATGTAGCAGTTAGCCGTATTCCTGGAACTTGTACCGCCATTTTGTTTTGACAGGTCAACGGGAGAACCTTCCGAGCCAAGGCAGGCATTCGAACGCATTTTCCAATCTCCTTCATAGTCGGTAGCAATATACTGAGCCTTGAATGACACGTCATATTTCTTGAGATCAAAAGATCCTTCGTCTTCAATTACATCCATTGTTTGAGAAGGAAACCATTCATTGGGTTGCAAGCTCATCGCAGGAATATACGATTTATATTTCTCGATATATGCTTTTATTCTGCTATCGTCAGAGATATTCGAACCGTTAGAAGTATTAGCAGTCCAAGCAACTATCTCTTTGATTGAAGGATTATTTGAACGATATTTATAGCTCTGTACATTATAATACGCGCCATCCGTTACTGTATAATTGACTACAATACTGTCTGGATTAGCAACGAAAGGTGAACTCGCCGGTTTGTCATCACCTCTAAATTTTTGGGAGGAGCCGGAGACGTTGAAGACATAGGTCCAGTTTTCGGAAGATGTGGAGATGGTGTAGACGTATTCTTTCCCGGGAAGCCATTTGTCAAGTGAGTTGTCTTGGATTTTGCCTGTCAAGGTGAGTTCTTTGTCGGGGTCTTTGGATCCGTCGGGTTTTTCAAGTCCCTTTTGGGTCATGACAATTACAATCTCAGCATCGGCAGGAATTGTCTGCGGAACCATCATGAAAGTGGCTTCAGGTTTCTTGGCAGTGATGGAGTAATCACCATCTTTATCTCTGTCTTTATTCCTGATGTCCGATTCATCTTTGTAATCGGGGACATCCACATTAAATTCCTGAGTGAACGAGCCTTTATCCGATTGGTTCGTCCAGGAATAGACACCATTACGAGTATCGGTATAGTTATCCTGAGCATCGGCAGTCAATTGATATGTGCAATCCCCTTTTGTGAATACATTTCTGAGCGTGATGCTTTTTATTGTGCCTCCGAGGACGTCGCGGACTGCAAACTTGATGGCAGAGAGAGGATGGGTGAACTGAAGCTCAGCCCTACCCTGATTGGAATTATTTTTACTTGCCTCTGTCATTGCCCAAAGCAAATCTACCTGCGCTTCGGCATCTTTAGTGCCGTCGGCAGAGCGTTGGGCTTCATATGAGAATGACACCTTCCCTCTCGACTTATTGAGATTAGTCAGGGTCGGCACTTTATTTGCAAGGTCATGTGGAGCCCAAGCATGCACCGACATCATGGCGCTGCTGCTTGGCCAATAGACAGTGGAGCCACTTGCTCTCCACACGGAATTTCCGTCGTTGAGCTTAACCGTATTGGTGGGAGCCACATAGTCTTCCTGAGTGGCGGCATAGCGCACATGCACACCGAATTTATCGCCGTGCACATCCACGAAACTTGCCATATCGTTGACTTGTGCTCCGCGCGTAGCAGGAGCCACATCCATGCAAGCCGGATCGAAACTATTGTCGCAGACATAAGTGTGAAGATAGAGGGGTCGGTCGCCTCCGGTCAGTACAAGGGGTTCGAGATCAGTCGGCATATCCCCGGAGCGGGTGACCGCTCCCGTAGAACCGATATAGGCCTCAAACAACATCATATTACCGTCATATTGCCCTGCCTCGGGAGAATACAGCAAGTCATCCTGACAAGCCATAAGGGAGCCAAGCGCAAGGGTTAGGGCGAGAACATTAGTTATATTTTTTTTCTTATATCGTTTCATTATTATCTTCATTAGAAATCAATGTGAAGCTTCTTATCAAACTCCCATTTCCGGACTTCTGTCAGGAATTGCAGTTCAAACAACTTGATCTTGAATTCATATATATGGTTGCGGACCACATTATAGATAGGCTCCTTGTGCTCATACGACACATAATTGGAGAAATAGACATATCCCGTGATGTCGGGGCGATCAGTGCGGAGCGATTTGAGGACTACCCTAAATTTAAAGGGCTCCGAATCTGTCTTGCTCTCCGCTATGTATGTGTATTTACTGTAGGCAGAACCATTGAATGTGGGTGCAGTTATAGTATTGGCACCAACCCGATGGGCAAAACAGAGCTCCCTGTCGAGTTTTTCGGTGGATTCGACGTCAAATGCACCGGCAGGGAGAGCAAATCCTTGCTTCAGGAATAATGGAGATTCTTCCGCCATGCTTATACTCTGAATCTCAAAATCTGACCTGATGGATTCATCAAGCTCTATAATGATCTTGGAGACAGCTCTCAGCAAATAAATCTCTTTTTCCAAAGGTGTTATCTTGTCGGCTTCCAACTCTACCCCGTCGTAAGATTGGACACCCCACATCGGGATATACCAGCTGCCCGGTTCACCAAACTTCATGTCGTAAGGAAGACCGTGCTGCTTCCAGTCTGCGTCGGCCCATGATGATTCTGTTACACCGGCATTGGCAATGGCCATAATCTTGCCGGAGAATGTCACGGTGCCGGTCGACTTGTCGATAGAGACGCCGGGGGTGTCCGAGGAGACCTTGCACGTATATAGATATTTATTCCCGATTTGATTTGTGGGGTCTTCTGCAGCGTAGAGTCTTGTCAGAGCGTCGTCTTCGCCGAGAATAAAAATGTCCATTGAAGCGATGGTACGTTCAAATACGTTGCCGGATTCGTCATCTTCGTGGCCCGGAAGCCATGGGTCTTCTTCATTGGCACGTGTGAATATGCCATCGGTGGAGATTTGAAAACTTATGGTGTATGTTTCGATCGGTTGCTGAACAGGCTCATCCTTACTACACGATGCCAAGGTCCAACTGCTGATGAAAGCAGCCAGAAGAAGGCATAAGGTATGTTTTAGATAAGTCTTATTCATTTTTTATCTTTTTCTTTCTTAGAATTCTATGTTCTGGACGCGTTTGTTCCAGGAGAGGACGTGGATTTCTATTGCTATCCATTCGTCGCCTTGAAGGAAGAGATGAAGGTGATAGTCGTGCTCGCGGTCGAGATATTCCTGATCACCGTAGTTTTCCAATTCATAAGCGCCACGACCATACGCGAGATAGTATGGGAGATTAAATCGCCCTACGAGCTTGCCGTTGTTCTTGTTGCGCACTTCAAGACGGGCATTGTCCTTGTTGTCAGTCTGGTTATGGATCAATCGGTTAAACATAAGGTTGTAATGACCGATTCTTTCCACTACCTTCTGCGAGTCGTCATCATTGTCTCTGGTAGATTGGTTTTCAATCATACCGACACTGCCGTTGTGGACAGTCTCGATCTCAACCCTGCCGTCTTCAAACCTTCGTGTAGTCCAGCTCGCATATGGAGTGTAGCGTACAGAGTCGTGGGTCAGAACATTGTTGTCGTGTGCAAGATGGGCATTATTGTCGATTATCTTCACCTCATAGTCATCGGCAAAGACAGTTTCGGGAGTATCCACGTGGTGAAGTGTCAGGCTCAGATGCTTGGTGTCGCGGATAAGAGACACAGTGGCATATGTGGCATGGTCTTTTTCAAGGCGCACGAGCTGGTCTTCCTGAGGATATATGGAGTAAGGTTTTGAGGTCTTGTCCATATCCGGCACAATAACGCCGTCGGTAGGCGCATGAGGGATCACCTTAAGTGTATGCCAGAGAGTGTCGAGGGGAGCGAGGTTGCTGACGTGGAACTGTTCGGTTCCGTCAATCAGCTCATTATGATGGTCGAGAGAGATAGTAAGACTCTCGGAGTGTTCGGTAGGGGAAGCGCTGTGGCGGTATTTAGCTCCTTCACGTGAGAGAGCCTCATCCCAGTCTCGCTGCATAGCGATAGCCTGCAGACGGTAGCTGTGTCCGGGGGCGAGTTCCTTTTCTGAGAAGTGCATCGTATAGCCATAGCGAGAGAGCGGGGAGTCGTTGTCAGTGTTGCTGACAGAGCGTTGCGCTGCGAGGCGACCGTTCTCGTCAAATATATAGAGTTGCACGTGTCCGACGCGGTCATTAAACATATCGGCGCGCTGCGTATTATAGTCGTAGATGAAACGCACGTAGAGACCTGTCGGGCAGTCGTCGAGATCTTCGTGCATCATTGAGCAGGAAGTGGAAACAACCGACAAGAGGCCTAACAGTGTGCAAAAAAGTATGTTAGAGAGTGAACGTTTCATTTTGTATTGTTTAAAATAAGAGGTAAGAGAGGTAAAAGGGTAAAGAAAAGGATGGAGAGGGGGACGACACCCGGGTGGCACCAGCCCCCCCCCTTTGTGAGTGATAAGTCAGAATTATTCGAAGGTAGCGTTCTGAGTTCTCTTAGCCCATGACAGGATGTGGATTTCCACAGCAAAATACTGTTTTTCCTCCTTATTGTCATCCGATAAAGTCAGATTGATCTCAGGGAATGTTGGAGATCCGAGACTCTTGATTGCATTGATATTGAGTTCATACCAGTTGTTGCGAACCATGCCATAACGCCCAAGATACTTGTTGGCATGTTCTTCTGAAGCATTAGTCCAAGAATAGCCATCATTATAAGCATCTTCTGTCTTAACTCCTGAACCATTCCAAGGACAATAGAAATCGCCAAAATGAGATACGGGTATCACATAGTAGCTTTTGCCTCCAGTATATTCTGTGATCTCATTTAAGAGATTTACCTTTGTAAGAAGGTCTGTTTTCCTATTATCTTCCGCAAGATAAGCATCGAATTTAGCTTTACTGTTTGCATCGAAATATGGATCGTCAGCATTCTTAACTTCCAGAGTTATATCCTTCATGATGAGGTTCTGAGTAGTTTTCCCATCCTCATCAACTTCTCTGCTAATATCAAATTTCAGATAAGTCTCAGCATTTTTAATCTCAGTATCATTTGCCACACCGGCCTTTACGCTCTGTCTAAGAGCTGCAGCTATCATAGGATCGTTTACGATACGAGTAATCTCATCAGCCATAGCATCTTCTTTTGTTGCGTAGATCACTTTTGTATTACCATCCTTTATAAAAAGATTATGTGCAGCTTCTGTTCCGTTTTTCTTTGTTACCGTAAAGTCAACTTCAAAAACTGCGAGAGTAGAATTGCCATGATTCTGATGCTGAACCTCAAATGTATTTTCACGGCAATAAAGAGCCTTTGAGATTTCTGCAAGATTGTTGGCATTAGTAATAACAGTCTTTTCAGCTGCTTGCATGGCAGTACTATAGTTCGGGTCCTTACACCAATAAGTGCGGTAAACTGGTGCCGTCTGTCCATGGAACGGGCTATTAAGACCCGGCATCAACTTGCTACCGACCATACGATAATCAAGATTGCCATCCTTGTTTGTCGTGGTAAGATCCCACTTGAAATGAGGAGATGTTGAAAAATCTACATTTCTTACAAGGTAGCTGACATTATTAGTATTTGTAAGAGTGTATTTTACTGTTGCACTAATTTCATACTGATCAGTTACATCTGTAGGATTTCCATCTTCACCTCTTTTGCCTGAATAAATTTTGATCTGGAATGGGTTTTCACCAAGTTTCGCAGTAACCTTAGATGCGACTCTCTCTACATATACACAGCCGGCAACATTATTCTTTGCCTCTTCCATAGTAGGATATACTGAGCTGCCAAGGTTTGTAAGGTAGAAGATGTTGTCCGCTTTAAGATTAGCCTTATCGGCAATGTCATAAGTTCCACCTTTGGCTGTAGAAAGAGGTGCATTTGCCATAAGGAAGTTAGAATACCCATTCTCGTGAGAGCCGTCAAAGATGTCACATGTGATCGTAGTATTCAAGAAATCTCTGAAAGTGCTTGCTTCGGTGAACTTATGCCCATCAATGGTGATAGTGTTGGAAGTTGAGTTGTCAGCATTAGTATCTGTACCATCTACAATGCCCAGACGATCGCCAGTGTTGATCAAAACCATAGCCCAGAAATTATCGTTACTTTCCGGAGTAGTCTTAACTTCAATAGCTGCAAGATAAGAAGATGTGATCTGGTCGTCGGTAGGAAGATTGTCAAAGAATGGTTTTTTCAACACCTGAGAGCGATAGAATTTAGCATTCATCTCGCTTCCATCCTTAGTGCCCTTGAAAAGAATAATTCTGGCATCATTTACCTTATACTCTTCAGGAGTTCCATCTGCGAACTGGTCATTTTCTTCAGCTCTTGTAGAGGCAGATTCCTGTGGCAGTTTGATTTCTACGGCAAGGTATCCCGTAGCAGAGATTCCACCACCTTCACCTTTGTTGTCACCGATGTAGTCGGGAGCGATGTTGTCTTCGGAGCAAGCTGCCAGCATTCCGAGCGCCATTGCTCCATAGAACCATTTGTTAAGTTTCATACTATAATAGATTGTTAGTTAATTATATTTTCGTTTTATATTCTGATGAATGCAGATTGCATTCAGTTGTGTTACTTTCGATTTTATTTTAGGAGTTCGAGGTTACGCTCAGCGTCGTCGGTTCCAGCTTTTTTGAAATAGCTTTCAGCAGCATCAAACCTCTCCTCTGCCGTAGCAATGATCCCCAACAAGTTATACACCTCCGGCGTATTCGGAACCCTCTTCAAAAGCTCCTTAGCCGTCTCATAATCCTCGTCAAGCACCGCTGCCGTAGCCGCATTTACGATCGCTATCTCATTATTAGGATAATACTTCAAAGCCGTCTGAATCACCTCATTATATTCCGGACTCCCCGGAGTATAAAGATTCGCCACTCTAAACAGCTGATTCAGCGACATCTTCTCTGGCGTAGTCTTTATCACCTCTGAAAGCTTCTGATCATCCAAAGGCTTCAGCCTCGTATGGATCGCAAAAGTAGTGGCTCGTAACCGTGGAAACCATTCAGGCAGTATCTTCGTCTTGAAGAGCTTGCTATAGCGCTTGTCGTTTTTCAGCAACCATTCCTTATGGTCAAACTCCTCCGGAGTAGTGGCAGGAGCATCTATCAGATCAAGAAGCAACTTCCGCTCCTCCTCCGAGATCTCGTTGCTCACAAGCACTTCATCCCGAAATTCTCCCCAGTTCTCAGGCACCGACGAATACTTCACACTCCCCTTCGGAAGACTGTAGCGCTCTGCCAGATATTCAGCCAAAGCCTTGCTACGCCCCGATGCCAACTCAACATTGTGCAGATAGGGTGATTCCGGTGATGCATAGCCACAGATGATGATCTCCGCTATCTCCACATTCGGGTCAGTCAGAGCATATTTCACCGAGTCGTCGATCATAGCTATCTGTTCACGGTTGTCTATCAGCTGCCCGTTCTTGCACCTGTATGGATCCACATGAAGCTCAGTGCGGTCCACTTCAAACTGAATTCTGGCGCGTCCATTGTGTATTTCGATTGGCACCTCCATCATGGCAGGCGCCGGAATCATACGGGCCGTCATGTTGGGGACTGGATTGTCAAACACCGGGACTTCCGGTCCGACATGGCGACCAAAGGCAGTGCCGCAACCGCAAGAATCGTAGACAAAATAGAGCCTGGCGCCTTTCGACCTCATCCAGGGTTGCATCTGAATTCTCGATGTGTAGGCGAGAGTCTGCTCAGTGCCATTCTTGCGTTCAGTCTCCTCAAGAATTTCATGCGATTTAATATCATCGAAGTTTTTAAGAACGCCGCGAAGATAAGAAAGATGCATGTTTCTGCCGCTAATGAGTACCGAGGGAAGATCTACAGAAGCAGAGTCGGAAGAGACCACCGGAGTGATAAACACCTGATGGTTAGATCGAAGCTTAAGGCTGTCGAGCACAAGGTCAGCGCTTACATTGAGGTATTCGCCGGCAATATGAACATCCACATTCTTGGGGCTAATCCCTTGTGCTGAGGCACCTGCAACGGCAACGGCTGAAGCTGCAACCGCTATTACTTTTCTTATATTGTTCATCTGATGATCTCTTGATTAGAAAATGTAAAGTAAGCTAAGTCCAAGTTTGGTCACACCTGCATAGTTAGACCCTCCTGAATTGATTTTCGCCCCGCATTCATAGCAAGGATAGTGGTCATACCAAATATGATTGTATCCTACACCTATTTCAGCCTCGACATTCCAATGACGGTCAAGAATCCACTGGTAGCCGTATGTGACACCGACTCCTGCGAAAGCCCCTTGATAACGAGTATCCCTGACTTCTTTTCTGATATTGTCACCGGCGAAGAAGAATCCGGGGACAGGCAGACTGACATTGGCGGCATTAAATTCACCACCCATCAGATGGACACCGAAGAAATGTCCGTTGAATTTGGAGCAAGTCCACCAACGGAATTCGGGCATCAACATCCAGTGCTTAGCATATTTCTCGCCGTGGCTCTTGGTGTCAAACTTCCATGGGTTGAGTCCATAGAATAATTGCAGAGTATTCTTCTTTCCGACTCCCATCTCGACACCGAGGTTAGGGGTCGTGGTAGCATCATAAAGAAGATTAGTCTTGATAGCCACCTCTTGTGCTTGCACAATGCAAGATGCCGAAAGCATCAGCAGTGAAGCAAAAAGGAGTCTCATCGTTTTGTTGAGGTAAGGTCCCTTCATTGCGAATCTTATTGGTTGCTTTTCCTTAAGTGTTTATAAACTGGCATAGCCTTGTTGATGGCAGAGCCAACGATGTAAAATTTGAGTCCGTAAGTCTTGATAATAAGAATGTTATATAAGCAGCAAAAGTTATTTCCTTGCTTATCTCTCCTTAAGAGATAACCAGTTGTTAAGCATTGTTAATTATTATCTCTCCTTAAGTGAGTATCGGAATTGTTAATTAATTGTAATATAGGTATTT
>CAYNPB010000064.1:0-13369 GCA_964399005.1 uncultured Sangeribacter sp. | reverse complement strand
TGGTTTCCGTGGCCCTAACTTCGCTACTGTTTCTGCTTGCGCTTCTTCCAACAACGCCCTTATCGACGCATTCAACTATATCCGCCTCGGAATGGCAGATGCCATCGTAGCAGGCGGTGCTGAAGCAGCCGTTTATCCCGCAGGTGTAGGTGGTTTCAACTCTATGAAGGCACTCTCCACCCGCAACGACGAGCCCGAAAAGGCATCTCGCCCGATGAGTGGCTCACGCGACGGCTTCGTCATTGGCGAAGGTGCTGCAGCTCTCGTGCTCGAAGAGCTCGAACATGCCAAGGCACGTGGTGCCAAGATCTATGCAGAAGTAGCAGGTGGCGGCATGAGCGCTGACGCCTATCACATCACTGCCACACACCCGGAAGGCCTCGGAGCAACCCTCGTAATGGAGAATGCACTCCGTGATGCCGGCATGAAACCCGAAGACATCGACTACATCAACCTCCACGGCACTTCCACTCCCGTAGGCGACGTAAGCGAGGCTAAGGCTGTGAAGAAAGTATTCGGCGACCATGCTTATAAGCTCAACCTGAGCTCCACCAAGTCTATGACCGGTCACCTCCTCGGCGCAGCCGGAGCATTGGAAGCAGTGCTCACAGTGAAGGCCGTCACCGACAACATCGTGCCTCCTACCATCAACCATGAAGAAGGAGACGAAGATCCCGAAATCGACTACAACATGAACTGGACCTTCAACAAGGCCCAGGAGCGCGAAATCAACGCCGCCCTCTCCAACACCTTCGGCTTCGGCGGCCACAACGCAGCGCTAATCATCAAAAAATACAAAGAGTAAATTTTGACCTCGACTTCGGCGGACTCGAGTCGATCCCCAAGGGCCGCCCTAATCATCAAAAATACAAAGAGTAAATTTTGACCTCGACTTCGGCGGACTCGAGTCGATCCTCAAGGGCCGCCCTAATCATCAAAAATACAAAGAGTAATTTATTCTAAATACAAAGAAGCGGACCCAAGCACTACTTGAGTCCGCTTTCTTCATGTCCCCACCCCGTCTTTGAGTAGCAAGCGCGCTCCGCGCGCGTCCTCACGCGTCAAAAGGCAAATCTCAATCAGACAAAGAAATCGCGCAAAGGCGCAGAGTGCTCATCAATGCTTTCTCAGCGCCCTCTGCCCCTCAGCGCCCTCTGCGTGATGCCCCGCAGAAGAAAAGCCGTCTTTGAGTAGCAAGCGCGCTCCGCGCGCGCCCAAGCGAGTCAAAAAAACTCTTTATTTAAATCCAATCTCCAAATTTTGCAAAATAAAAAAGAAATCGTATCTTTGCAAAAAATACTGAGCGATGACAAGAAGATACCCGATTGGAATACAGACTTTCCGCGATATAATTGAAGATGACTACCTATATGTCGACAAGACCCAAAAGATCTTCGAGATGGTCAATAGTTATAGGTATGTCTTTCTAAGTCGTCCAAGAAGATTCGGTAAAAGTCTTCTAATGTCTACTCTTGAGTCATATTTCAGGGCTGAGCGTCAGCTGTTCAGTGGACTTGCCATTGAAAAATTGGAAAATAATTGGGTGAAATATCCTGTATTCCGATTCGACTTAAGTCCCATCAGCTATAGTGACACCTCTAAACTGATAGCATATATCGAGCATTGTCTCTCAATTATTTCTGATACTTATTCACTCACTTTGTCCGGTTCTGGAAATTCAGAGCGTTTTCTTAATTTGATAAGGAATGCCTATGAAAAATATGGTCAAAAAGTGGTGATTCTTATAGATGAATACGACAAACCAATGCTCGACTGCCTCAATGATACGGTGCTTCACGAATCCCTTAAATCGGAGTTGCGAAGTTTCTATTCGGTCATAAAGGCCTCAGATCAATATGTCAGGTTCGCAATGTTGACGGGAATTACAAAATTTGGAAAAATCTCAGTCTTTAGTGGTCTCAATAATCTAAAGGATATCTCCCTTATGCCAAGATACAATTCAATCTGTGGCATAAACGAGACTGAATTCCGCCACTACTTCAAGGATCCTATCATGATCTTTGCACAGGAGCATAATATTTCCAATGATGAGGCATGGGATATGTTTAAGATCATGTACGACGGATATCATTTTGCATCGCGAGGAGAAGGTATCTACAATCCCTTCAGCGTAATGAATGCTTTTGATGAAAATGAACTCCGGAGTTTTTGGTATGCAAGTGGTTCACCCGGCTATCTTATCAGACTAATTGAGACTTACAATTACAATCTTGACAAAATTGAAGGACAAAGGAGAGATGAAGTTCAGTTGAGCGACATAACTGATATGAGTCAAGATTTTGTGCCGTTGCTTTATCAGTCAGGATATCTCACTATCAAAGGGTATGACACTGAAACCCAGGAATACACACTTGATTTCCCTAATAGAGAAGTCTATAAGTCATTCTGGAGTTCCCTTGCTGCAAGATTCTTCCGTGGAGTTGGGGGCAGCTCCGTGTTCGACTTACGCCAATTTGTAAGGGATATAAATGAAGGCAGACCGGAAGACTTCATGATAAGAATGAAGAGTCTCTTCGCTGACACTTCTTCTGAATATGAAAAAGATAAGGAGATACATTTCCAGAATATGATGGCTATAACTGCCAAGATGTTAGGGCTGGCAGTGCGCACAGAAGTTCATTCATCTGCAGGAAGATGCGATATGCAGATTTTGACTCCTGGATTTGTATATATATTTGAGTTCAAGATTGACGGCACTCCTGAAGAAGCAATTGCACAGATTCGAGAAAAGGGCTATGCAATTCCTTATGAAGCAAGCGCGAAGACAATATTTCTAATTGGAGCTTCCTTCTCCACCTCTTCCCGTACCCTTGACAGCTGGCTGATTACTCACCCCTAAAAATCACCAACCCTCCCGGCATTGACGCTCGCCTCGAGCCACCACTGCGTGAGCCTTCCTCCTCCTCGCCCTCTGCTCCTCCGCGTCCTCTGCGTGATGCCCCTTTCGAAGAAAAGCCGTCTTTGAGTAGCAAGCGCGCTCCGCGCGCGTCCAAGCGAGTCAAAAAGCAAATCTCAATCAGACAAAAGTGATCGCGCAAAGGAGCAGAGGGCTCGCCGAGAGATCATTGCCGACCGAAGCCAAGGGATGGAATAAAAGATAATTATGCAGTCCTAAGCTTCCTTTTCGTGAAAATTTCACAAATATAAAGTTTAAAAACTTGCAGAATCTGATTTTCTTTTGTATCTTTGCCCGATAAATAAAATATTAGAGGTGTAATATGATTCAAGAATTCCAAGTTTCAAACTTTTATTCCATACGTGAGAAGATCAGTATAAATTTCGTGCCATCCTCTGATGAAAAGATGCTCGATTACTATACATATGAGGTTAAGCCTGGGGTAAGATTATTAAAGTTAGGTATCATTTATGGTGCAAACGCAAGTGGTAAAACTACAATATTAGAGGCAATCTCTTTTTTCCGAGATTTCATGGTGGTCAGGCCCGGAGATAAATTAACAGGCATGGGATTTTTTCCTTTCATGCTCGATAATAAGTCCCGAACAAACAATTCATTCATGGAAATGACATTTTTCATAGATGGAGAGAAATATGTATTGGGATGTGAATTTAACGACCAACTTGTAATATCGGAGCAGTTGACAGTATATGCTTCCAGTCGTCCGACATTATTATATAAGCGAACATATGAGCCCGAGTCAGGAAAAACATCCATAACTTTTGGTGCAAAGTTAGGATTATCAAAAAAGAGCCAGCAAGCCATCGAAGGCAATACTATCAACAATTGCTCAGTGATGGCTGCCTTTGGCCGATCGAATGTTGAGACTTCGCGCCTTGACAAAGTATATCATTACTTCTCAAAGAATATCCTTCAGATGTTATGCCCCGGTATGTCAATAATGGACTATGTAAAACAGCAACTTCAACATTCCACCGATAATGAAATAAAATCGTTTCTCCTACGGATATTGCAAGCCTCTGACTTCAATATTGTGGATTTCTATATTAATAAGAATGAAGGAATGTCAACTTCTGAAGATTTGATTTTTAAACATTCAGGAGATGGCGGAGTTTTCAGTCTTAACGAGTCGCTTGAATCCGCTGGAACCAAACGTTTCCTTGGCATGGCAATCATACTGTATAAACTCATTCATCAGAACTGCTTTTTCCCCATTGATGAAGTAGAATCAAGTATACATTACGAATTGTTTTCCTACTTTATTAAGGTCTTTCTTGCCAATAGTGAAGGTACATCTCAGCTGCTTATGACAACGCATGATGTCAATCTTCTTGATGAAGACTTTATACGCCGTGATGTAGTGTGGTTTACAGTAAAAGATTCCAAAGGAGCAACCTCTATCAAACGACTTTCTGCCAGTGGTCTTCATAAAACGATGTCCGTGTATAATGCGTATAAACAGGGGAAGTTAGTTGAGCTACCGTTCCTTGGAAGTATATTTTTAGATCATTAATTGGCATGGATATTCTTAAGAGTATAGCTATAATAGGAGAAGGTGAGACGGAATGGTTTTACTTCGATTCATTGCGTATTGCTTGTAGGTATCCATTTAAGATAGCACCTGCGATGCCCCAACATTCCGATATACCCCATATGATAAAGATGGCAGACCAATACATTGCAAAAGAGTATGACACCGTGGTATGCCTTGTTGATATGGATCGGCTTCTTTCTAATAATAAAGAATTGGCTACATACAGAAATATCAAGGCAACATGTAGTAAAAAAATAATTTGGATTGAAACTAATCCATGTACAGAGTTTTGGTTCTTGCTCCACTTTATGCCGGAATTGGCAGTCCGGCACTACAAAACGTGCGATGAAGTCATAGCGGAACTTCAAAAGTATATGCCTGGCTATGAAAAGACAGTGCGATACTTCCGCAAAGCAAAACTATATGAGTATCTTAAAACGTATGGTGATATCAACAGAGCAATGAAATATGCAGATCAGTTATCAGCTCTTAGCGAGGCGTCTCGGGAGGATAAAATAGCCTATTCGCAAATAAGTAGGGTTCTGAAGCTTTTGCATCAATGGTCTCTAAGCAATGAGGAAACAGAAGGTTTAAAATTGGGGAATCTGGAGCGAATCGGAGAAGTGGAGTCAAAAATTATTGATTTTTTAACCAACTCTTCCGATTCAGACGTAAAATCCATTTCAAAAGCCATCGGCTTACGTCCATCACGAACATCTGATTACCTCAGGCGGCTCGTTAAAGAAGGGCATATAGAGTCATCAGATGGCTGGCGAAAAACGTATAACCGAAAGAAAAACTAACCTCACCCTCCCGGCATTGGCGCTCGCCCCGAGCCCCCACTGCGTGAGCCTTCCTCCTCCGCGCCCTCTGCCCCTCCGCACCCTCTGCGTGATGCCCCGCAGAAGAAAAGTCGCCTTTGAGTAGCAAGCGCGCTCCGCGCGCGCCCAAGCGAGTCAAAAGGCAAATCCCGATCAGATAAGGGGAAATCACGCTAAGGAGCAGAGGGCTCGCCGAGAGATTATTGCCGACGAAAGCGATGCCGACGAAGGCAGCAAAGGGCGCGGAGGCTCGCTCGCTTCGCTCCGCATAGCATGAATGAGGCAGACTCCGAAAAATAGATCAGCGCCTAATGCCATAAGATTCCAACCGAAGCAAAGCTCCCTATGCAATGACAAAATATCATTGTAAATATAATTAGAATGCAGATTGACATAATTTTTAAGAAACAAAAATAAAAATATAGCCTATTCGTGTACCAAAATGGTATTAAATATTGTTATATCTATAATTAGGCAGATAAATAAATTACATTAAATCAACTATGGCAATTCCTATTAAAGCTGTTCCCATACTTTCCGGAAAGATAGCTGAAGATTTCATTCGTAAGGCAGAAGAACGAGAAAAACATCCTGCTCCAAGACTTTCTCCAGATCGGGAAGAACGTGTTGCTAAAGTTATGAGGCAAATGAGAGAGTTTAAATTCCCATGGGAAAAGAAATGATTGATAGTGATTTCCCATTGGATGAAAGGTGTCAGTTGACAAGGTTGACTCAGGAGTTACTTGATTATTGTCAGCCATTCACATGTGGAGACGAGGATTTGGATGATTTCTTTGCTAATAATGCTGTCGCCTATGAAAAGGAGCTCATGGGCAAGACGTATTGTTGGGTGCTTCGAGAAGATTTGACCAAAATAGTTGGGATGGTTACTCTTGCAAATGCAGGGATACAAACCACTCATCTTCAGAATCATCCTCGAAGGAAACTCAACAGTCTTATTACATATACTAAGCAAGGACGCACATATCCAGGTGTATTGATAGGGCGCTTAGGAGTAAGCCTTGACTTTCAAGGTTCATGTTATCGAGTTGGTGCTCAAATAATGGATTTTATAAAAGACTGGTTCAGAAGTTACGATAACAAAACCGGGTGCAGGTTTGTTTTGGTTGATGCTGTGAATAACGAGCATGCAGTAAAGTATTACGAGCGAAATGGCTTTCTTCCATTGTTCCCACGGATAAATGACGAAAAAGAGTTTTATCGAATCCCGGAATCAGCCAATCTTCGCACACGTATGTACTATTACGACTTGTTGTAGTAACTACCGGGTCTCTCTCATTCTTGCGATGCGGAGCGAAGAGAAGCGAGCCTCCGCGCCCTCTGCGTGAGCACCGTTTCGAAGAAAAACAAGGAAACGAAGCACCTCATCAAAGCAAAGCCTTTGCATCAATGAATATTGCTTTTTGAAGCTTAATGACGCGCGCGGAGCGCGCTTACTACTCAAAGACTATCCATAGCATCGTTGGTGTCAGGCACCGATCTCTCTTTCAGAGTCGCAGAAATACCGGATTCCCCCAGAATTTTTAATTTGCATTATGTTGATGCTTTGAAGATAAATAATTGAACTTTTGCAAGCTCTTAAATATATCACGCAGTGTGCGCAGAGGAGCAGAGGGTCCTACCGAAGCAAGAGCCTTCCTCCTCAGCGCCCTCTGCCACTCGGCGTTCTCTGCGTGATGCCTAGCAGAAGAAAAGCCGTCTTTGAGTAGCAAGCGCGCTCCGCGCGCGCCATTAAGCCTCAACAGCTATCATTCATTTATCACTAATAATTTATTGAACTTTCGCAAGCTCTAATAATCTAAAGTATGTGAAAGCAGAAATATTGGATATTAATAGATCCGCGTTGCTGATAATCCCTTGATATCCAATATGACTGCAATTCAATTTTATATGTTTGAGCTTGCGAAAGCTGAGTAAATAATAAGCATATTTTAATCCCCAATTTTGGAATTCTGATGAAAAGTCACTAAATTTGTAAACAAATATATATATTATGCCAGAGATTAGTAGATTTTTCGGAATTATTCTTTCACTCTATTGGAGAGACCATAATCCTCCACATATTCATTTTACATATGGTGATTACGAATGCAGTATATCCGTAATTGATCGAGTTGTGGACGGGAAGGCTCCGGCCAAAGTAATTCTCAAAGTTAATCAATGGATAGATTTACATGAGAATGAAATTCTTTCGTCATGGGAAAAGGCTCAAAGAGGGGAGAAAATTGAGAAAATTGAGCCATTAAAATAATTTAATTGCTTATGCTTAAAGTAAAAGATGTAGATTATTGTGGAGGCTATGTCCTTGATCTTCTTTTTAATAATGGAGAAAGAAGGTTGGTCGATCTGTGTCCCTTCTTAGAGGGTGAAGTATTTGGAGAATTACGAGATAAAGACAAATTCACCCAGTATGGCCTGACACGCGTCACTATTGAATGGGCTAATGGTGCAGATTTTGCTCCCGAATTCCTATATGAAATAGGAACCCCAATCATATAAATCCTCCGACCATTTGGCCTCCGTCCCTGCGGGCAGACTCGTCTGCTTCTGGAAGGGGAAATCGGGCAAAGGAGCAAAGTGCTTATCAATGCTTTCTCTGCGCCCTCTGCCCCTCCGCGCCCTCTGCGTGATGCGCTGCAGAAGAAAAACAAGGAAACGAAGCACCTCATCAAAGCAAAGCCTTTGCATCAATGAACATTACTTTTTGATGCTTAATGACGCGCGCGGAGCGCGCTTACTACTCAAAGACTATCCATAGTATCGGTGGTGTCAGGCACCGATCTCTCTTTCAGAGTCGCAGAATTACCGGATTCTCTCAGAATTTTTAATTTGCATTATGTTGATGCTTTGAAGATAAATAATTGAACTTTCGCAAGCTCTTAAATATATCACGCAGTGTGCGCAGAGGAGCAGAGGGGTCCTACCGAAGCAAGAGCCTTCCCCTCCGCGCCCTCTGCTCCTCTGCGTGATGTCCCGCAGAAGAAGAGCCGTCTTTGAGTAGCAAGCGCGGGTCCTTAAGCATCATTTATATTAGCAATGGTCATTTTATATTTTTTATTACCCAATAGCCATCTTTTCGACCACCTTCTCGAACGAGAATACCAATCTTTTTCAGGTGAGCAATATCATTTGCAATAGTTCTTGGAGTCACAGACTTCCTTTTTGAAATCATTTCTGAAATCTTTTCTGAAGTCACAGACGCATCTTTAGCAATGATGTTTAAAATAATAATCTGTCTCTCAGATAGTTTTGTGCCTGTTTTTTTATGAAATCTTTTATGAAATCTTTTATGAAATCCTCATTTTGTCCTTCATCAATCTTCTTTCCTATTGAAGATAGATACTCCTTTTCGTCAATAAATGCTCTATGAATTGGGATTGTAGCAAGAAAATGAGCGTTTCTTTCATCTGTCTCGAAAATTGGAAGAGGGGAGTCATTTCGTTTGATAGCTTGATAAATTTTGGGAAAACCAGTAGATCGCCCTTCTGTCATATGCATTTCTTTTAAGAAGTCTCCTATGCGACGATTACGATAATATCGACTAACTAACCGTCTTTTTTTCAAATCTGCATTAGAGATTGGAGGCAACGGGCCTTCCCCTCCGCGCCCTCTGCGCCCCCCCCGCCCCCATAAGCTTCGGCACCGAAAGCGGAGCCTTTCCCTTTGCGAGCCCTCTGCGCCTCTGCGTGAGACCCCTTCTACCGAGAGTAGAGGACTTCCAAAAAATTTTTTTTCAAAAAAACTTTGTTTTTTCCATAATTTATTCTAATTTTGCATATCTGATGCCCAAAGGCATTTCTATATCACAGACATACAATAAAATCTAATAATAATTTAACCTAAACAACATGAAAAAAATCTTTACGTTATTCGCGGTACTACTCTGTACGGTGATGGCTAACGCCCAGACGTATGAGTTCTACTACAAGAGTGGATCTAAAACGTATAACAATGAGGATGCCAAAACCTTTTTTACAGTAGAAGGAAGTGACAAGTCCGACAAAAATGGTACTACTGCTACAGGAACATTTATACTTCCTGGAACGCAGACCTCAATCACTACTAATAAGGGGTTGAAGCTTAATTCTAGTGGCTCAATAAAATTTAACCTTGAAACCTCAGGAACTCTAACCATTTATTTATCTGCTACTATTAGCGCCTCCAATGTTCCAGGCCTTGATGGCACAGCTTTTACAGATGAAGAAATAGTTAATAGTGATAAAATGCCGGCTGGATTCGATAATATTAGGAAAATCGAAAAGAAATTGACAGCAGGCAGCCATGTTCTTAGTTATGCACCTCAAAACAAGGAAACGTGTCTGTTCTATATTGGTGTAGTATTGGATGAAGTTATGGGTGAAAAACTCGCATCTCCTGTAATCACTTTCGATAAATCAACTGGAGTAGTGACTATTGGTGCTGTTGCTAACGCATCTAAAGTTGTCTATACTACAGACGGCAGCCTGCCTACCGAAGACTCAGACGTGTATACCGCTCCTTTAACTGTTTCGGATGGAACTACGGTTAAGGCCGTGGCTATTGGAGATGGTAATAAATATGCAAATTCTTCTGCAGCAGAAGTTGAAGTTCTTCTTGAAGGTCTTACTTGCGAAGCTCCTGCTTTTGCTCAGTTTAATGGAACGTTTGCCATCTCAACGCCTACTTATCTTGGTAGTTGCGAATACTCGCTCGATAATGGAAGCACTTGGGTTAAGTATACTATGCCTATAACGGTTTTTAATAATACGACAGTTAAGGCTCGCACCACGCGTGAAAAATGGACTACTTCAGAAATTGTAGATGCTGAAATTGCGGCTCTGCCAGCTCTTCAGTATACAAAGACTGTGTATCTCGGAGGCGGTGCTTTTGAGATCATAAAAGAAACTACAGATAAAGGTGGTATTTTGAAAGGCCTTGCTGAGGATAATAATAATGAAGCAGCAGGTTATTCAATAGAAATAAATGTTGCCAATAAGGGTTGGGGAACAGACAAAAAAATCAACATTTCTGAAGGAGTTGAACGCACATCATATTATGGTTCAAATGGAGCTCAAAATACTATCACATTGCCTGCTGGCGTAAAAGCTCGCCGTGTAACCTTCTATAGCTTTATGCCCGCTCTTGGACGACCTTCCGGTTGGAATGAAGTAAATGGAATGACAGACACTCACTACGCCGAGATCCCACTTCTTTCTCAGGATCCGGCTAACCCTGATATCCGTGTCTTCGATCTTGATGGTGTGGAAGGAAGCTTCACTTTCGCTCAAACTGGCGAACGCCCCAACTTTGTAATGGTTCTCGAAATTGACGATCCTGAAGCTGATCCAACTGACAAGCGCTCAGAAGCAAACCTCTCGTGGAATGTAGAAACTACGACTCTCAAGGTTCGAGACACTTTCAAAGCTCCTGTATTTGTGAACCCCGACAATCTCCCCGTTAAATTCGATTCATCTAATAAAGATGTTGCAACAGTTAGCGAAGCAGGTGTGATCACTTTGGTTACCGGTGCTATTGGTGATGCAACTATCTCTGCAGTATTTGAAGGCGATACCCAATATAAGCCAGCTACCGTTAGCACTACTATCAAGGTTGAAACTAATGTAGTAGAAGCATATGCTTGGGCTGAATATCCGGAAGTTAAATCCATCCCAACCGACAAGCTTTACATTTCTGAGGATAAGGATAAGAAAGGAAGCTTAGACGCTGGAGCGAAACTGATTGAGGATGAAAATATCACCATTGAGACAGTTTATGCAGCGGCTTTTAATGGTAATTACAAAGGAGAGTATTTTGGATATAACTTCCCCTCCTCTCTACAATTAGGTCGCGTAGATAAAGCACCAACTGCAGAAATCCTTACAGGTACGGAAAAGGAAAAAAATAGCCCCATCATTGTAACTCCTAAAGTAGATTGCAAGGTCATTATGTTCATTCGCCGTCAAGCAGATGATACCGATATAAACACAACTGAATCTGATGATGTTGCAAACAATGTTATCACACGCACCCACATCATCGGTATGTCTCCTAACGACGGAAAGGGCGTAAAGGCATCTTCTCATAGTAATATCACTACTCCTATTGAGCAAGAGGTCGTTCTTGGTGAGTTCCTTAACCCTGCAGCTGCTAAAGATAACTATTTGACAGGTGCTATGGTTTGGGAAATGAAAAAAGGTGAGACTTACACCATTTGGGCAAGGGGCACGACCATCTCAATGTTCGGTATCGGCTACTATGTTCCGAAGGTATACGATTACACAGCAAAATTAAAGCTTGGTGAGACTCTCGTCAATGCTAAAGAAGGCGAAGTTGTAGAAGGCACAGAAGTAACTGTTCCTTACAGCCGTTTCGTTATGGAAGAAAATGGCACTGTATGGCAGAAGGATGCTACCGACAATCAGTTTGCAGTAACCTTCGAGCCTAACGCCTACCACTACGTTAAGAATATCGATTACACCAAGACTGATAAGAAAGGTATCTTCTTTACCGAGGCTGAAAATATTGCCGATGCTACCAAGGTAACTGAATCATTCCTCTCTAACGGAGCAGGTGCTTACGCAGCAGAGCCTATCCAGGTGACTACTCTCCCCGCAGGCGAATATAGAGTTTCCTTCGGCTTTATGGGCGAAACAGGAAGCAAATTCGAAGTGCAAGCCGGCGATAAGGTTGTGCATTCTGCTATTGCTGGTGAGGGAGACTGGGAAGCTTCTAAGATCTCAGCCAATTTCACTCTCAATGCAGAGTCTACTCCTATCAAAGTTGTAGGTGCTACTGATGCCCACCACCTCCTCGACTACGTCCTGATTGCCGGCAGAAAATCTACAGCCGACGACAAGTATTACACCTTGAAATTCGTTGACAAAGATGGCAACGACATCATACCGCAGGAAGAAAGATCTGGTGTTTTCGGCGAAGAAATAGTTCTCGGTTCTGACGACAAAGAGCCAATCTTCAATGATAATAATGAGAAGTTCATCTTCGTTAAGCACGATGAGGGTAAGAAAATCAATGCAGACGAGGAAAAAACAGTCGTTAACGCATACTATAGAAAAGCTGATAAATACGACTATTCAGTAGTAGCTCAGCTTGGCGAAAGCGACGATTTCGTAGAATTGACTTCCGGCTCCAACTGGGAAGATGAAGAAGTGACAGTTGCCTACAGCAGATATAAAGTTGCAGACGGCAAGGTATATAAGAAAGACGCTACCGGCTCTCAGTATAACTTCACCTTCACTCTTGATGAAAACAATATCGAGGAAGTTCTTGATTACGATGAAACCAATATTGCCGACGTCATCCTCTTTGCAGAAGCTGAAAACCTCGAAGGCGTGACAAAAAAGGAAAGCGCTCGCTGCTCAAATGCGAAGGGTGCATATGCCGCAGGTGCAATAAAAGTGGCAACTCTGAAGCCCGGCACATACACTATGATTATGGGCGTATCCAGCTTCGACGACGCTACATTCACAGTGAAGGCAGAAGGCGAGACATTGTTCACTACTGCTTGCAGCAATGCATGGAAGGAAGAGACAAAACAGTTCACACTCAACTATGAGGCCGACATTACAGTTGAAGGCACTGCACTCAACCACATCCTCGACTATGTCCTCCTCGCAGGTAAGGAATTGGATCCAACAGCTGTTGACGCAGTTGAAGTAGTTGGCAATGGCAAGTGGTATACTATCAACGGTCTTGAACTTTCAGAAAAACCGACCGTTCCGGGTATCTACATCCACAACGGCAAGAAGATCGTAATCCGCTAATTGAGTTTCACGCTGAATACTCAAATCCTAATAATAGAAATCCGCTCCACCATCCGGGGCGGATTTCTTTTTTCCCTGAAGCCCGACCCCTGACACCTGAAGCCTGAAGCCTGCCCCCTGACCCCAAAAAAATCAAAAAAAACTTTGAAATATCCTTAATTTATCCTAATTTTGCATATTAAATGCCTTTTAGGCTGTCGCGTTTCGGAAAATATTTTAATTATTTCTAAACAATAAATCTAATTTAAACTAACGTTATGTGGTTAACTTGCTCATCTGTAGGACGTAAGTTCAT
>CAYNPB010000063.1:12090-13403 GCA_964399005.1 uncultured Sangeribacter sp. | reverse complement strand
TTGCATCCTTAAGAGCTTCGGCTACATCGGTGGTATAGGTAAGGTTGAGACCTTCGAAGCCACACTGCTTGAGTTCTTCAGCAACTCCTTCCAGTCCGGGACCATAGGGGTCGTAGAGGCAGATGTTTGGAGTAAGCTTCTTCATAATGGCTGTCTGAGCCATGTTGCTGCCGATCATACCGGCAGCTCCGATGATGACGAGTTTGTCGTCTGTAAGGTAATTCATATTCTTTTGATATTAAAAAAAGCGTTGATATTCTATGGTATCAACGCTTAAGAGTATCTTTTAGTTCATCTTTTAGTTCATGGCAAAAGATGGGGGATTGAGAACAGTGCTGATGCGCGGGATTTGATACCCTTCGCTCTTGTTGACAGCCATATCTTTCTTCCCCGGAGTGATGATGACCGGCATTCCAGGTTCCACCATCTCTACGAGGTGCATGATGTTTTCATTCGTCAGCCGAATGCATCCGTGGCTTCTGCGGCCCCCTATGCTCCATGGGGCGCTCGTGCCGTGAATTCCGATTGAGGTGATGCCGGGGATGCTCAGCCGGATGAATCTTGGTCCGAATTCTCCTGTCTTTTCGCTTACGTTGCCTTCATCATCCACATAGTGCCAATCGGTGCTGTTTTGAATCTGCTTCACGCTGAAAAATCCTTCCGGTGTGCGGGAATCTCCTTTGGTGTGTTTTGTGCCGTAATTTTTTGCACAAGCCATTCCGAAGCTTTCTTCTTCCACACCATAGCGATTGAATTTAATCACCTTCATGCGGCTTTTGTCCACTACGATAAATCCATCGTGATCGTCGTTGATCAGTTTCTCCACGTAGCTCAGTTCCTCGTTAGCCATCTGTGGCAATATCCCTTTGGCATACTCCGCGCTCTCCTCGGAATTCATCATAAATTCTATGGCTCCGGCAGCGGAGGAAAAAGAATAATAAGGATGGATATCGGGGAGAATTGTATCATTCTCCATAAGAGGGAGTGCGGCGACTTCAATTTTATGATTCATCACAGGCAGATCGCTCTTATTGCTAAGAGCATCGGCAGAGAGTGCCAATAAGCCTACACAAGAGGCAATGGCGATATAGCTAAGACGTGTTTTCATAGTGGTAAGGTGTTAAGATTGATGTGTGTGTTTCGACAAGTGTGTTTTCTATGTCAATATAACGCCAATCACTATCCTTTTGCTTATTATGCTTATTGCAAAAACATTAAATATTTGAAACAAAAAAAAGGACGCACGAGCCGTGCGTCCCTACAAGTTTATTTGAATACTCGTTTAATTGAATACTCGAAATAATTATGCATTA
>CAYNPB010000063.1:8830-11990 GCA_964399005.1 uncultured Sangeribacter sp. | reverse complement strand
AATTATGCATTAAGAGTTAAGCTTTCGCTCTGCAAGAGTCCCAGATGAGATAGCCGATCAGTGCGAGATAAGCAACGCAGCCGAGTATCTGGGTAGTCTCCATTCCGAGCGGATTCTGATATTCAAATCCGCAGAAGCGAGTGATGGCAGCAAATACTCCAAAGAGGGCTCCGCCGGCAATGAGGCCTGACGAAAGGAGAGTGCCACGGTCTCGACGGGCATCATTCACTTTCTGATCCTTCGATGAGTTGCTGACGAAGTAAGCGATTGCTCCTCCCACAAGCATCGGCGTGTTGAGCGATAGCGGGATAAACATACCCAGGCAGAATGCGAGAGCGGGGACACCAAGCCAATTGAGTATGCAAGCCAAGATTGCGCCTACCATATAGAGAATCCAAGGAGTGTCGCCTCCCATCATAAGAGGTTCGATCACATTTGCCATTGCGTTAGCCTGAGGCGCTACAAGAGCATCGTCGCCGGTGAAACCATACACCTGGTTGAGCACCATGATCACACCGCCTACTGTGGCTGCAGATACGAGTGTGCCGAGGAATTTCCAGCTTTCCTGCTTCTTGGGTGTTGAGCCGAGCCAATATCCGATCTTCAGGTCGGTCACAAAACCTCCTGCCATCGAAAGGGCCGTGCAGACTACACCTCCGATTACCATTGAAGCTACGATACCATTCGTGCCGTTAAGACCGATCGCAACAAAGATTGCAGAGGCAATGATAAGGGTCATGAGTGTCATGCCCGATACGGGGTTGCTGCCCACAATAGCAATCGCGTTGGCTGCCACCGTAGTGAAAAGGAATGCGATAATAACGACGACTGCAAATGCGATAATCGCCTGCCAGAAGGTGTGGATCACTCCAAACCAGAAGAAGAGAAGCACAGCAACAAGAGCAAGAGCGATGAAGAAGACAATATGCTTCATCGAGATGTCTGTCTGCCAGCGCACTTCTTTAGCTCCGGAAGCCTTACCTTTAAGTTCGCGGCTTGCAAGCCCAACAGCTTGAGTGATGATGCTCCACGACTTGATGATGCCGATGACTCCTGCCATGGCTATACCACCGATGCCTATCATTCGGGCATATCCGCTGAAGATATCCTGCGGGTCCATAGCCTGAAATTCAGGAGCACCATATGTGCCGATCAGAGGGATGATGATCCACCATACGAATATCGAACCTGCAAAAATCACAAAAGCATATTTCAAGCCTACGATATATCCGAGTCCAAGAAGGGCAGCTCCTGTGTTGCAACTGAGCACGAGTTTAGTCTTCTCCATAAGTGTATGCCCTGCCGAAGATGCTACCGAGGTCACTGTCTCAGCCCACCATCCGAATGTAGCCACGATATAGTCGTAGATGCCACCGATAAGAGATGCTATGATCAGAGTCTTCGCCTGGCTTCCTTCCTCACTGTCGGCCTGCTGGCTTGAGATAAGCACCTGTGTAGTGGCAGTTGCTTCAGGGAAAGGATACTTGCCATGCATATCCTTTACGAAATACTTGCGGAAAGGAATGAAGAAAAGGATACCGAGTATGCCGCCAAGGAGAGAACTGAGGAAAATCTGATAGAACTGGACGGTAATGTCAGGATACTTTGCCTGCAAGATGAAGAGAGCCGGCAGTGTAAAGATAGCGCCTGCGACAATCACACCGGAGCATGCTCCGATCGATTGGATAATTACATTCTGACCCAGGGCATTCTTCTTGCCGAGTGCATTAGACAGACCTACTGCTATAATTGCGATAGGGATAGCTGCTTCAAACACCTGGCCAACTTTCAGACCAAGATACGCTGCGGCAGCTGAGAAGATAACAGCCATCAGGAGTCCTATTCCTACAGAGTAGGGGGTGGCCTCCTTCTGATCGTGAGCAGGATGCATCACCGGGGTGAACTGCTCATCGGCAGCCAGTTCGCGAAATGCGTTCTCCGGCAGACCTGTGGAAGTAAGGGGTTCGTCTTGTTTCATATGGAGATTAGAATTATCGGAGTAATCGGAATTATCGGAGTAATCGGAAACTCAGAGAGCTCTGAGCTTTCTGAGTTCTCTGAATTCAATATTATTTTTAGAGTTGGCGCTTTACGCTTTCTTCGTGGATGAGGCTCATGATCTTGCCGATGAATTCTTTCGGAAGACCGAGTTTTTCACCCATTTCGGTGCGTTCCTTCATGATGGTGTCGTGGCGTCCAAGCTGAACCACCATCATATTATGAGCCTTCTTGTATTCACCAATCTTCTTAGAGATATCCATACGCTTTGCAAGCAAGTCAAGGAGTTCGGAGTCAATATGGTCTATCTCGGAGCGGAGCGAATCAAGTTCCGGGGAGCCGACAGGCTTTTCACGCACTTTGAGTTCTTTTGCGAGTTCTACGAGTTCTGAGGGGAGTAATTGCTGCTTAGCGTCGCTGAGTGCACACTCCGGGTTGCAGTGACTCTCTATCATCAATCCGTCAAATCCCATGTCGAGTGCTTCGCGACTTAGGGGAGCCACTAAGTCGTGCGCGCCGCTGATATGGCTCGGGTCGCATATGACGGGGATATTGGGAAATCTTCTTGCAAACTCGAAGGGGAGTGCCCACATAGGTTGGTTGCGGTAGATATGCTTGCCATAGCTGCTGAATCCGCGATGGATAACACCGATTCGGCGGATTCCGGCATTATAGATTCTCTGCACGGCGCCAATCCACAGGTCGAGATCAGGGTTTACGGGATTCTTGATGAGCACCGGGATATCCTTTCCCATCTCTTTGAGAGTGTCCGCTATCTCCTGCATGGCAAAGGGGCTTGCCGAGGTTCTTGCTCCAATCCAGATGATGTCAACTCCGGCGGAGAGTGCGCTTATTACGTGGCTTTTGCTTGCCACTTCGGTGCCAACCTTCATTCCGGTTTCTTCCTTAACTTTCATCATCCATGGAAGGCCTGCAAGACCTACACCTTCAAAACTTCCCGGTTTAGTGCGGGGTTTCCAAATTCCTGCACGGAAAATTTTGATTCCGCCGGCGGCCAATGCTTTGGCTGTCTCAAGCACTTGCTGCTCGCTCTCTGCAGAGCATGGACCGGCAATTATGATTGGTTCCTTCATGATGGAAGGATCATCGAAAAGTGGCTTAATATCTTTCATATTTCTTAGTTGTATTATTGTCGAATTAT
>CAYNPB010000063.1:0-8730 GCA_964399005.1 uncultured Sangeribacter sp. | reverse complement strand
GAATTATCGGAGTTCTCAGATCTAATCTTTAATCGATAACTTTAGTCAGCGGCCTTGTAGATTCCGAGGATGCGGAAGTCGCTTGTGAGGGGCTTTACTGCGGTCAGGGCTTGTTGGCAGCGCTTAGCATCATCGAATGTGAGGTCGGCATAGAACCGATATTCCCATTCATGTCCCACCACCGGCATTGACTGAAGCATCGTAAGGTTGATGTCGTAGAAGGTGAGTATGGTCAGCACTTTTGAGAGAGCCCCTTTTTCATGTGGAGCTGTGAATACAAGTGAAATCTTGTCAGCATCTTCCGGGATAGGGGCATCTTTCGTGCCTACGATAAGGAATCTGGTGAAATTGCGGTTGTCGTCTTCTATACCTTCTGCCAGAATGTCGAGCCCATATAGTCGTGCAGCATAAGCGGGAGCTATCGCTGCTGTGCCCACCATATTTTCATCTGCAACTTTCTTCGCACATCCTGCAGTGTCGAAATCTTCAACTTTTTTTATGTTGGGATAATGGGAAAGAAATTGCCGGCATTGAAGAAGAGCCATGAAATGAGACCTTACTTCTTTCAAGTCTTGAATAGGAGTGCCCGGAATGGCACAAAGGGAGTGCGACACACGGATCTTGCATTCTCCTATTATTTTGCGTCCACTCTTACGTATATATTCGAAATTCTGGAGAATTGCTCCGGCAATGGTGTTTTCTATTGCCACAGCTGCCAGCATCTCGGGCTCTGAGTCGAGAGTGAGAAACATATCCTCGAATGAAGCGAAACTGACCGTCTCTATTTCTTCATCCGAGAGCCATTCATGGGCTGCTATGTCGTGGAAACAACCGGGGATTCCCTGTATTCCTATTTTTCTCAATTTTATTGTATTTTTGAATTAAGATGCAAATTTACAAAAAAAAATTGAGAATTGAGAATTGGAAATTGAGAATTTTTGATACTTATGCACAAATCGCCTCTCCGAGCCAAAGAGTATTTATTTATTGGGGATATTGAAGTGGTAGATGAAGGAGATGGCGGCGGAGAAATGAGATATTTTTGATTTGGTGAAATAGTAGGAGAGGGGTTTCACCTTTTGTCCTTCCGCCACTGTATATGTCACCGGGGCAGTCGAGGCATCAAAATCTGTACCTATAGAGGCCGCTTTCTTAAAGAGGTCGTTGAAACCGGCTTCATATCTGAATGAAAGATCGATCGAGAATGGTCCGTATACCCTAAATTCTCCTCCCAATCCAGCCAGAAACGCAGCTGTCACTTTATTGCCAAGAGGCTTTGAAGTGTTGGCCCCGACGTTGGCTGTACCAAAATCATTCATATAGGGAGCGTCGATCATCAGGTCGCCATACTGAGGATATACACCATAACTGAATACACTCGCTTCGCTATCTTTCAACTTTGGAGAGAAATTGAAGCCAAACCTGAATCCTAACAGTGCGTGAAGACTGAATACTTTGCTGAATTGATAGTTATAGTTGACATATAAAGGGAGAGTAATACGTTGCACTTGGCTTTTCTGAAAGGTACCTTCCATATTATAATAGCGGATGTAGGTGTCATTGTCCATGTCGGCATCTGCAGGAGCCGAGTAGCTGTAGTCAATACCTGGGATATTGGCCTTTACTGTAGTATAGGCATAGCCGAGACCTATATTGGCTTCTATGGAATGCTGCTCCTTTCTCCAGAATGTCCAACCAAAATCTGCTCCGAAATTGCTTCCGGATGAGGAGGTCTTCATTCCCGGCAGAGCTGATTGGATGCTCAATGCCTTCCCAATGCCTATCTCAGCGTTGGCCTTAACGGCAAAATCTTCATTGCCTGCTTCCTGTGCTGACACAGCGAATGCCGAAAGCATTGCCGTGCAAATTGCTATAGTTGCTTTATATCTCATTTCTACTGAAATTTCAATTAACGTATTACAATTTTTTTCGTTACTGCTTCCTCACCACGTTTCGCAACCAAGAGATAAGCGTCAGGAGTGAACTGGAGGAATTCTATGGTGTCATTCACTCCGGTCTGAGCCGAGTATGTTTTAGAGAAAACTTGCAACCCCGTCATAGTATAGATGGCAATCTGCGTCTCTTCGGAGGTGTTTGATCGGATGCTGATTGACTTCGGTGTAATCTTAATCCATTCGTCGGAAGCGCCTCTTGTAGCATATCCAAACTTGGATGCATCATAGCACACTTCTTCACTTCCATCAAGGTGGCGCAGGTTGCTGCAACGGAGAGCTCCATCGCTATTTTCGATCAAAGCAAACACCCAGAAATCATTGGATGAATCATTATAGATTTCTGAAGAAGTATGGGTATATCGGAGAGGAGTCTCTTCTATGACGTGTGAATCACCGTTGGCATCATAATAACCAAATACATATCTATATCCAAGTTCGGTAAGTTGATCATTCGGGAGATCCATCATCACAATGAAAGTGCAAGTCGAACCGTCACCTTTCTTCAAGAGTTGTCTCGGAGTCTCGGGGCGATCGTTGGCTATGACATTGACAATACATTCAGCTGTAAGACCATTGGAGGATGAAGCATATATGATGGTCTGCCCTTCCCCGACAGCAGTCACAAGTCCATTTTCAGACACCGTAGCAATCTCACGACGTAAGGATTTCCAAGTGATCTTGTTATCAGTGACATCTTCCGGCGTTATCGTCGCAGTAAGTTGATAAGTATCATTTACAAATAGATCGATTTCCGAATCACTGATAGAAATGCTTTCCACTGCAATAATAAGAGGCATTACGGTCACGAAGCATTGTGCGTAGACTCCATTGGTTGCCGTGGCAGTGATTGTAGCATTGCCAACTTTAATCGCTGTTACATTACCTTCATTGTCAACTGTGGCTATCTCTTCATTATCTGAGCTCCATGTGACGCTCTTGTCGGTTGCATCGTCCGGACGAATGATCGCCATCAAATTTGTCACGTCTCCTTCGATCATCAGGAGTTCTGTATTAGTGAGAGAAATGCTCACAACCTCAATGTCCTGATCTACGACATCCGGTTTGACCGTGACAGCGCATTCAGCCGTCAGACCATTTGAAGAAGATGCATAAATGGTGACAGTCCCGACAGAATGTGCAATCACCATTCCATTTTCCGTAACGGAAGCAATCTCTCGGTTGGAAGATTTCCAAGTGACCGACTTATCGGTGGCGTCTGCCGGCAAGACAGTAGCAATGAGAGTGTAAAAGTCATTTTCTTCCATTTCCAAAGAAGTAGGATCTACAGTGATGCTTTCTACCGGCACGGCATCGGGGACAACTGTCACGAAGCAGGTTGCTTTTTTCCCATTGTGAGAAGATGCTGTGACGGTGGCAGTTCCTAATTCGATGGCGGTCACGATTCCGTTTTGGTCTACGGTGACTATGGATTCGTCGTCTGACGACCAGATGACAGATTTATTGGTGGCGTTGTCCGGTCGGATAATAGCAATGAGGTCTGATTGGCGTCCTTTTCTCATCAACAATTCTGTATTCGTGAGAGAAATGCTTTGCACTTCCACATCAGCAGGAATGACGGTGAGAGCACATTCCACAGTCATACCATTTGAAGATGAAGCGTAAATCGTGGCGGTCCCCATTTTGACAGCTGTTACCTTTCCGTTTTCATCTACGGTAGCCACTTCTTTGTCAGACGATTTCCAAGTGACAGACTTGTCGGTTGCATTTGCCGGCTCAATAGTGGCTATCAAGTCGAATGTCTCTCCTTCGGTAAGAGTGAGTTCAGTTTTATTGAGTGTGATAGTAGTAACTGCCGTAATGTCTTCTGCTTTTTCTACTGTTATGAAACATTGGGCCTTGACTGTGGGAGCAGAATTGGAGGTCACCGTGATTATTGCTGAGCCGACAGCATGAGCCGTCAGTATGGCAACACCATCCTCGTTTAGATTAAATGACACTATGGATTCATCATCGACCGTCCATGTCACACTCTTATCCGTAGCATTATCCGGACGAACGATTGCAATAAGATCTGTGCTGTATCCGGCTCTCATGAGAAGCTGTGTATTTGAAAGGGAGATGCTTTCCACCGGAACGAATCCCGGGTTGACCGTCACATCACATACGTCAGTAAGTCCATTGGAAGAGGAGGCATAGATAGTGGCAGTTCCAACTCCAACTGCAGTGACAAGTCCGTTTTCCGATACAGTGGCAACTTCGCGGTTTGAAGAGCGCCAAGTGACACTTTTGTCGGTGGCATTATCAGGAGTGATAGTCGCAATTAGAGTCTCCTTATCATCCACGATCATCTCAAGAGTATTTTTGTTGAGTGAGATTGATTCAACTGCAATAATTGTGACGGTTACTGCGCAAGTGGCAATCTTTCCATTGGCTGTAGTTGCAGTGATCGTTGCAAAGCCTTGATGGATAGCGGTTACTATACCATTTTGGTCGACGGTTGCAATCGACTCGTCGCTTGAAGTCCATGTGATAGCAGTATTGAAATTTGCTTCCTCCGGGCGTATAATTGGGATAAGATCAGCAGTCTCCCCTTCGATTAGGAAGAGTTCGGTGTTAGTGAGCGTAAGGCTTGATGGTTCGATTACGAGAGGCTTCACGGTCACTTCGCATTCAGCGGTAAGGCCATTGGAAGAAGAAGCATAGATAATGGTAGTCCCTTCTGCTATGCCGGTCACTTCTCCATCTTGTGTGACAGTGGCAATTGCGCGGTCGTTGGATACCCATCTTACGCTTGTGTCGGTTGCATCCTCCGGCAAGACGGTTGCATTGAGTTTGAAGACTTCGTCGACAGAAATTTCAATAGCAGATCTGTTGAGGGTGATGCTTTCTACCGGTATCACCAAAGGCACTACAGTGACATAGCAATTTGCCGTGAGCCCGTTGACGGTAGCCGCAGTAATCATAGCAAGTCCGGCTTTGATGGCAGTGACAACTCCATTATTGTCAACCACGGCAATTGTCGGATCACTTGTGGACCAGGTCACAGTATTATCAGAGACATTTTCCGGGTCAATAATGGCAATAAGGTCAGAAGTATATGTCTCGCGCATCAGCAACTCATAGTTGGAGAGGGTGATGCGGGTTGGTTCGATATAGTTTCTTAAGACAGTCACTAAGCATGTGGCCGAGACATTACCTGAAGTGGCTGTTATAGTGGCTTCGCCATCATCCAAGGCAGTCACTTTACCATTGGCATCAACGGTTGCGATTGAAGGATCGCTTGATGTCCATGTAACAGTCTTGTCGGCAGCATCTTCAGGAAGCACCGTAGCAATGATTTCTCCGGTGTCCCCCTCTTTCAAAATAAGTGTTTCCTTATCGAGATAGATGGAAGTGACGGGGATTGGAATCACTGTGACAGTAGAGGTGCCTACAGCATTGCCACAAGTGGCGGAGATCGTAGTCTCTCCGAGTGCGAGAAGAGTTACATTTCCGTCTTCATCAACTGAGGCCACTGCCGGATTTGATGATGCCCAGGTGACGTCTTTGTAGGTGGTGGTTTCCGGCAAGACTTCTGCCTCGAGCTTCAGGGCTTGTCCCAACATCAATCGTGCCGTCGGAGGAGTGACGATGACTTTTTCAGCCGGAGTAGGAATCACATTCACCGTGCATGTGGCTACCACGTCGACGCCTCCAATAGCTTGAGCTGTGATAATAGCTTTTCCAAGAGCAAGCGCCGTCACATTTCCATCCTGATCCACTATTGCGACATCGTTTAAGTCAGACGACCATCTGACCTCTTTATTTTCAGCATCCCACGGACCTACTTCGGCCTTGATAACTTCTTTGCCTCCAACGTAGAGTTCGATGTAATCGTTAAGAATTTCAATCTTGTTGGCAGGCTGCCCGACTACTACCACGCATGCGTCAGTCTTATCATTTACTGTTCTTACTTCAATTGTAGCAGATCCGCGTTTTTCTGCGGTCACTTTGCCATTCTGGTCTACAGTGGCAAATTCGGTTTTATCAGAACTCCAGGTCAGGGTCTTTATAGCTGCATTGGAAGGATCGATTTCAGTCGTCAGTGTCTCCGTCTCACCGGGTTCGTTAAATACGAGGATATGATTTGAAAGAGTGACGGAAATTGGCAAGACTCCAAGATAAGAATCTGTATCCGAAAGTTTCACATCCTTATTTTCAGAGTCGACACACCGTATTCCGGAAATATTTACGTCTCCTGCCCTGAATGCCTCTGTAGCCCGGACTGTCAAGGTGAAAATCGTTCCGCTTGACCCAATTATGGCTTTTTGAGGATTTGAAGATGAAAATGCGGCAATATGAAGCACTCCATTTTTTATATTAGTCAGGCACTCATAATCGCCACCTGCAGTGCGCGACGGATCAAGCGAGACATCCGCTTTCCCTTGATTGTCTGTTACAAATTCCAGACCTTCAGGGAGCACCACATTGGCCTGAAACCCATAGAATGTCGTGGTATTGTCAAGAATAAAATCGAGAGTAACTGTGGTTTCAGTATTGATATTAATACTCTTTACATAAAGTCTGTCAGTAGCTAAATCGCTTTGCGCAAAGCTTGAGCCTGCTGAGAATGTAATCAGCATTGTCAGCAGAATAATTATCTTGTTCAGGGTTTTCATCATCAGTTAAAGTGGAATGTGCGGACGCATACCTAAGTATGCGTCCGCTATGGAAAGCATTATTTTACTACTATTTTGGAAGAATTATCGCCAACATTGACAATATATATTCCGTGGGGAAGAGAGATGAATTCCGAATTAGCCCCGGCATCAAAAGATCTGATAGCATATCCATCAAGAGAATAGATAGCCACGTGCAGACCCTCAGCACCGGAGATGATCAGTCCATCCTCAGAGGCCTTTATGAATCTGTCTGCATCTGAGACAGCATGAACGCTTGTGTATATGCCGCCTTCGCGAAGAGTCAAGTCATGGCTGCATGAAGAGATATCGGAAGCTATAATTTCGAATATCTCGATATCATCAGCCTGTGTCATATCTCCAGTTGCCTCAATCTCAAATAGCGATTCTCCCGACCGGGCGAAAGCTGAGTTGTTGAAGTCGAATAATATGACACGCATTGTGCGGTCGTCGATACGCCGTGAGGTGAGGGTGTGAGCAGCTGCACGGTTGCCGGCAGTGACGTTTTTCAGAGTCATGCCCTCAGGTACACGCACAAATGCCTGAAGCGCAACATACTCATTGCTATTGTCGAGACCGACTTTGACAGTGTTCCCTTCCGGAGCATAGAGAAGCAAAGCGTCACGGTTGTCGAGAGCATCAATGCTACGTATTCTTCTTGCAGGCGCCGACGATTTGGCCGGATTTTGATTCAGTGCTATCTTGACAGCTGCAGATGCATCGGAAACGGAGATGTATCCATCCTTATTGACGTCGGCACCGACTTTATAGAAATCTGTCCAATCGCTACGATTTTTAAGACTTCTTTTTGCGATGTCATTCCAATTGGTGAGTACAGTTTCGTTTTCTATCGCATAGTTTGCGATATTGACAGCGTCGGAGATATCGAAGCGGCCGTCCCAGTTGGCATCAGCGAGCTGAGGATATACCTCTATGTCGCAATCATGATAGAAGTTCTGATAAGTGTCGACATGAATATGAGTACGGCCCACACCATTAATCATCATCTTTCCATCATTGTCGGCATGAGGAGTAGCCACCACGCTGTTTGATGAAGTCCACCCTGTAATATACTGCTTTGCAAATTCTACAGGAATAGAGTAGTCAATCTTGTGGATATTCCCGGGAGAATATTCAGGCATTTGCGCACGTGTGGGTTGAGTCACACTTATGCCGGGGAGAATTCGGTGTTCGTGCACCGGCCAGAACTTCTTGTATGCGTCGAAGCATTTTGCCTGCACGTAGATCTTGCAATTCTGATCAGTGAGGTTTCTTTGCCCTACAGTCTCAGGGGGTGTCTCTGTATAAACCTTGATGGTTTGAAGCACCTCGCAATCGTCGAATGTGTTTTCTCCAAGTTGTCTCAGAGTTTTCGGAAGGCTTACAGTATTCAGTTTTTGACAATAATACATGGCCTCCTTACCGATCTTTAATACACCCTCGGGAATATATATATCTTCGAGCTCGATACAATTCTTCAAAGCATAGTCGTCGATAAGTTGCAATTTCCAGTTGTCGGCTTGTTCGAATTGGCGTAAATGGCGACAGTCCATTAAAGATCCAACGCCGAGTTCCGTGATATTCTCATGCATTTTAATAGAGTATAGTCCTCGGCAGTCTTTAAGCACTTCAGTATTCAATCGTGTGACTTTCGGGGGGATCTTAAAATATGTCAATCCATAGCAGTTTGCAAAAGCGCGCTCTCCCATGGTTGTAATTGAGTTGGGGAGGTTGATTTCAGGAAGGTTTTTACATCCGTTGAATGCCTCCAACCCGATGTCATACACAGATTCGGGAATTTCTATGCCTACGAGTGTAAGGTCGTTTTCAAATGCGTCATTACCGATTCGGATGACTTTGTATTCCTGTCCGAAATATTCGCTGGCTTCATCATTGTTGACCACAAATTCCGGCACCACGTATGAAGTAGGTTCGGTAGCTATTTCAGCTGGCCCGGCCACCTCACAATAAGGTGTTGGCTTATTGCTGAGAACTCTGAAACGAAGACCATTTTTTTCCTCAAGCACTCTCTCTAAGTGCTCGAGGGTTTCGTCTTTTGCTTCAATCTTATAGAAAAGAGCCCATGGAGTTAATCCTTTTACATCAGCCAGAAGTGCATTCGGAGTATGAACAAC
>CAYNPB010000062.1:0-13844 GCA_964399005.1 uncultured Sangeribacter sp. | reverse complement strand
AAGATAAGCAAAGACATAAAGGGGGATCCTTCAGCAGCTCTACTTGAAGTGCTGGATCCTGAGCAAAATTCTCATTTCCACGACAATTATGTGGATGTAGATTACAATCTTTCCGACATTCTTTTCATCGCCACAGCCAATACGCTTGATTCAATATCCGCTCCGCTATTAGACCGCATGGAGCTCATCGAAGTGTCGGGCTACATCGTAGAAGAAAAGATTGAAATAGCCAAAAGACATCTTCTGCCAAAAGCACTTACTGACCTTGGATTTGAGAATGATGAAATCAAGATTTCAGATGAAGGGTTGCAGTTTATTATCGAGCATTATACCGGAGAATCCGGAGTCAGACAACTTGACAAGAACATAAGGAAACTTCTTCGCAAGCTTGCGAGACTTAAGGCTACTGACCGGGAGTTTCCCGAAATGATAGATGCGCCTAAAGTAAAGGAACTATTGGGGAAGGAAGAACGCATCAGGGAGCCATATGAGGGTAATGAATATGTAGGAGTCGTCACCGGACTCGCTTGGACAGCTGCGGGAGGAGAGATTCTATTCATAGAGTCTTCACTTTCAAAAGGGAAAGGAGAAAAACTGACCCTGACAGGGAATTTGGGCGATGTGATGAAGGAATCAGCCACCATTGCTCTTGAATATGTAAAAGCACATGCCGACGAATTAGGTATCGACGAAAAGAAATTTTCAGATTATAACGTACATATCCATGTGCCGGAGGGGGCAATACCCAAGGATGGTCCTTCTGCCGGCATTACCATGGTGACATCTCTTGTGTCAGCTTTCACCGGAAAGAAAGTGCGATCTAAGTTGGCAATGACAGGAGAGATGACTTTGCGCGGAAAAGTCCTTCCAGTAGGTGGAATCAAGGAAAAGATTCTGGCTGCCAAGCGCTCCGGCATTTCCGACATAATAATTTCTTCAGAAAATCGTCGCGATATTGATGAAATCGACCCTATTTATCTCAAAGGAGTTAATTTCAAGTATGTCAATACAATAGATGAAGTATTAGATCATGCAATCCTCAAAGACTGAATATTTGTAAGTTTTTTTAACTATATAATCATGATCTAAATTTGGATTCATGATTATTTTTTTGTATCTTTGCACAATAAATAAGAGAAAATAACGTATATAAAGTTTTAAAACCTATAGCCTATCGAAAGAATTATACTTAACGTATTAATCAGCAAGACAATGGCAAACTATGGAAGCATGACCGACGAACAATTGGTCAGAGCTTACGCGGAAGGCAACAATGAGGCTTTCGACTCACTGTTAAAGCGTCATCAAGACAAGACTTTCAACTATATCCTGCGCGTCGTCAAGAACGAGGATATAGCAAACGACATATTTCAGGAGACCTTCGTGAAGGCAATCCTGACCATTAAACAGGGACGTTATACAGAGAACGGAAAGTTTCCCGCATGGATTTCGAGAATAGCGCACAACCTAATCATTGACTATTATCGACAAGAAAAATCCGAAAATATGCAGAGCACCGATATTGAGGAACTTGACATCCTCAATAAGAAGGAACTGTGTGAGGGCACTATAGAAGATCGTATCATCTCAGAGCAAATCAGAGATGATGTCAAAATGCTTGTCACTCAACTTCCCGACCTGCAGCGCGAAGTTCTGACTATGCGTTACTACAACAACCTATCTTTTAAAGAGATAGCAGAAAAAACCGGAGTAAGCATAAATACCGCACTCGGAAGAATGCGATATGCCATCATCAATTTGCGCAGAATTGCTCAAGAAAAAGATGTGGTGCTTACTATATAAGACCTCTTGTCATAAAATATCCGGAGGCCTCCCTATTTCAAGAAGGGAGGTCTCCGCATTTTATTTAGTCCTTTCAGAATTTGAACTGAATAAACATTCCTTTTGATTAGGTGTTATATTAACAAAACCTAAAAAATTAAATATTATGAAAACTTTTGATAAGGCAATAAAAGAATCAAAACCAACTCTCGTGGTATTCCTTCACCATGGAGGTCAGGATGTAGTTGAAGTCAAATACATCACCGACGCTGTAAAATCTAAATATGGAGAAAAGGCCAATATTGTCAGAGCCGATGACCCGTATGGGAAGCTCAAAATTGAATACAAGCTTGAGGAATACCCTACCTACATTCTATTCAAAGAAGGACAGGAACTCATGAGAGAGAGCGGAAAAAAGACAGAAACCGAACTTAGCGAGATGATCGAGAGGGCTCTCTAACGCTCGAATTATTCAAAAATATCAAAAAGACTGAGGATAATTTGATTCTCAGTCTTTTTTATTATATATTTTTACAATATGGAAGGCACTGATTGCGTTATTAGTATGTAATTATTAAAATCAGAATGCCTATGACAAACGGTTCTACTACTATTTTGTCATCTGCATCAAGTCAGCAGTCTATGAAGTCACCCCGCAAACTCACAATCGAAATGATCCGTCAATTCGCCCGGACATGTATAACACTAAAAGACATGAACTTTGATGTAATGATGGCCAACTAAAAGAATTAAGCACTCCCCTTCAGGGAGTGCTTCCGTTTTATTTGTCGCCTATAATTAGCGGCGTTTTTTCATTCTGACCACATTCTCTACATGATGAGTGTGAGGGAACATATCCACCGGTTGTATATCCGTCACTTCATAGTCGCTGTCCATAAGAGAAAGATCTCGTGCTTGTGTGGCCGGATTGCAACTAACATATACAATTTTTTCAGGAGCTGAATTCAATATCACTTTCACTACATCCTCATGCATTCCGGCGCGTGGAGGATCGATTATCATGACATCAGGCACTCCATGCTTTGCAACGAAGTCATCCGTAAGAATATCTTTCATATCTCCGGCATAAAATAGGGTGTTGTCAAGTCCATTTACTTCAGCATTTAGCTTCGCATCTTCTATAGCTGCCTCAACATACTCTATGCCAACCACTTTTTTCGCCCCTCTTGCCACAAAATTAGCAATAGTGCCGGTGCCTGTATAAAGATCATATACGAGTGGCATCTCATCTTTTCCGGCATATCCATATCGCTCCGCTTCAAAATCAGAGAGCTCTTCGCGTGGCGACATTCCTGCAAACTTACGAGCCACTTTATAAAGCTCATAGGCTTGAAGAGAATTGGTCTGATAGAATGACTTGGCGTTTACGCGGAAACGTAGTCCATCCATTTCCTCCTCAATATAGTCTGGTCCGGACCATGCCACTACCTTCTGGTCGGAAATCGTATCATTGAGCTTTAGATTCACGACATAAAGCAGCGATGTGATCTCCGGAAAATTATCCTTAAGATAGTCCATCACCATACGTATCTTATCCGGATTATCTTCTCCAAACTGAAGACAGACCATACACTGACCGGTTGAGGCTATTCTGATCATGAGATTGCGAAGAAGTCCTCTGTTTTCCTTCAAATTATAAAATGAGAGTCCATGTTTCTCTGCAAAATCATAAAGTCCGTTGCGTATACGATCGCCCAGAGAAGATTGCAGATGGCATTCGTCGATATGAAGCACCTTATCAAAGGCCCCCGGAATATGGAATCCCAATGCTTTAGGAGAGTCATCAAAAACTTTACCACTCTTCACGTCTTCCCATGTGCGCCATTTCTTATCGGAGAAGGTATATTCCATCTTATTGCGGTATCTCCATATCTCTTTGCTGCCAAGAATAGGAGTAACCTCCGGTATATCAATTTTCCCAATTCGGGTTAGAGCATCCACTACGGTCTGCTGTTTACATTCCAGTTGCTTTTCGTATGGAATATGCTGCCATTTGCAACCTCCGCATATTCCAAAATGATGGCATTCAGGCTCAACTCTGAATTCCGATGGCTTCACCAATCGCTCTATGTGTCCCTCCGCAAAAGAATGCTTCTTTCTGTCTATCTTTACATCCGCAATGTCGCCGGGAGCTCCATATGGAATGAAGACGACAATGGCACTCTCATCTTCCGGGCGCATCTTCACTCGAGCAAGAGCCTTCCCTTCTGCTGCCATCGCAGTGATCTCGACATTATCAAGTAGAGGTAGGAATTTTGCTTTTCTTGCCATATTTTTACGCTTTTTCTATCACTATATCATAATTTCTAAGGAACTCCATAGTCTTTGCAATGTAATCTTCCATCACCACATCTTCCTCCACGAATGGGACAGCCTTCCGGAAGTCTCCCATTATTTTCTCAATGATAGGAGAAGATTTCAGAGGACGACGGAAATCAATGCCTTGCGCAGCATTCATTAGCTCGATTCCTGCGATATATTGGAGATTGGAAATAATCTTGTGTAGTTTTGTCGCCGCATTTGCTCCCATAGAGACAAGGTCTTCCTGTCCGTTACTGCTGACAATAGAATCGCAACTTGCCGGCCATGCATACATCTTATTTTGGCTCACCATTGAAGCTGCGGCATACTGAGGAATCATGAAACCACTGTTCAGACCAGGTTTTGCAACGAGGAATTCCGGAAGTCCCCGGTTGCCGAAGATTAGCTGTGCTACCCGTCGCTCAGAAATATTGCCCAATTCATGAAGTGCAACACCCATATAGTCGAAAACAAGTGCGAGAGGTTCACCATGGAAATTACCACCGGAGACCACTAAGTCTTCATCCGGAAACACCGTAGGATTGTCAGTCACTGAATTTATCTCTATATGTAGCACTTCCGTCACATGGCGCATCGCATCCTTCACAGCTCCGTGCACTTGAGGGATGCAGCGGAATGAATATGGATCCTGCACATGTTCCTTTTCTCTTGCAATTATCTCGCTTCCTTCGAGAATCTTCATGTACACTTCTCCGGTCTCGATCTGTCCCTGATGCGGACGAACTCGCTGAATGCATTCCCAGAAAGGTTCTATCCTTCCGTCGAAAGCTTCCAGACTCATTGCGCCAAACATATCGAAGCAATTCACAAGATGCCATCCGTCAATTAAAGCCTTTATACCATTAGCACTCATGAACTGGGTTCCATTAAGCAGTGCGAGTCCCTCTTTCGATTTGAGCTTAATGGGTTTCCATCCGAAGCGATCGAGAGCATCGCGTCCTTTCGTCACCTTGCCTTCTACCATTACGTAGCCCTCCCCTATCAAAGGAAGGAAAAGATTGGCAAGAGGAGCAAGGTCGCCTGAAGCACCCAACGAACCTCTGTCATACACCACCGGAAGCACATCATAGTTGTAGAAATCCAATATCCTCTGCACTGTCTCCACTTGCACACCACTGAAGCCCATAGAAAGAGCATGAGCTTTTAGAAGAAGCATAAGTTTGACAACAGTCTTGTCTACCGGCGTGCCTACTGAGCATGAATGACTCTTGATGAGGTTTTCCTGAAGTGTCACAAGATCCATAGGAGCAATATGGCGGTTACAAAGCGAACCGAATCCCGTTGTCACTCCATAAATAGGAACAGTATTTTCATCTGTCTTTGTGTCAAGAAAATCCCTACAATGCTGTATCTTTTCTATAGCCTCCTCCGACAAAGTGAGTTTGGCTCCATCTTTAAGGATTTTCTCTATTTGGTCGTATGTAAGAAGCGAACTGCCTATTGCATATTCAGTCATTTTTTCCATATACTATCAATGATCTTATAATCTACTTAAGAATTATAAAGAATAATTCCTTTAGCGATAGTGGTCTTCACGCAATTCATGCCAACATAATATGGAAGCATATTGATATTGTCGAAATTTAGAATCACTATATCCCCGTCCTTGCCCGGTTGCAGCGACCCCTTCTTATCTGCCAGCCCGCACGCTGCTGCTCCATTGAGTGTCAAAGCCGTGATTGTCTCCTCAATTGTCATATTCATATATATGCAGGCAAGGGCTATAGTCAGAGGTATTGAGCCGGAGAAACAGCTTCCCGGATTAAGGTCAGTGGCAAGAGCAACCGCACATCCTCCTTCTATCATCTTGCGCGCAGGCGCATAATTCTCCTTTAGTGCGAAAGCTGTAAGAGGAAGCAAAGTTGCCACAGTTCCCTTCTCAGCCAAGGCTTTGATGCCCTCATCGCTTATGTGGAGCAGATGGTCGGCACTCACGGCATCCAATTCAGCCGCTAACTCTGCTCCACCCAGAGGAACAATCTCATCAGCATGGAATTTCAGTTTATATCCCAAGGCTTTTGCTGCAGACATCAGTCTTTTCGAATCTTCTATTTCGAAGACATTCTTCTCGGTGAAAATATCGCAAAACTTAGCTGCTTTCCTAAACTTGGGAAGCATCTCCTTAATGATAAGATCCACATATTCTGAGGTGCGCCCCTTATATTCCTCAGGCACTGCATGTGCTCCCAAGAATGTAGGCACAACTTCGATTTTCTTCTTTGATGCCAACCGCCCGATCGCGGCGAGCATCTTCGCTTCAGAAGCATAGTCGAGTCCATATCCGCTCTTGGCTTCCACTGTGGTAACACCCATGCTTATCATTCTATCCAACAGCCACTCTGCATTTTCTACAAGTTCAGCCACGGAAGCCTTACGTGTCGCATTAACTGTGCTCTGAATCCCTCCACCATTCTCCATTATACTCATGTAAGAAGCACCTTCGAGACGCATACGAAATTCGTCGGGTCTGAAGCCTCCGAATATCATATGAGTATGAGAATCTACAAAACCGGGAAGTACGACATTTCCTTTTGCATCAATCTCCTTAAATGTAGCACCTTTGCCAAATAGAGAGTAAAGTTGACGAAGAGGATTTGAATTGCCGACATATCGGATTATTCCGTCCTTTATCAGTATTGCACCATCTTCAATCACGTTCAGACGCTGCATTTCTTTCCCTTTTGCAGCAGATAGCCCGAGGGGCGTGACTATGGTGGCGTGTTTAATATATAAATTTGACATTATTTTAATTGAGAGTTGAGAATTGAGAATTGAGAATTTAAGTCATCGGTGAAAGCTGCGAAAACGATGAAAACAACGAAAAAGATGAAACTTATATTAACGAACGCAAATACGCTTCGTCAGCGATAAACGGCTCGGTTATCATAAATCCATTTTCTGATTGTGTGTCGTTCCATTCCTTCACAGTAGCCATGGCATTCTCATTGCGTGCCCAACTGCGTCTGGCCACACCGCCCATGACATCCCATAGCATAGCCTTAGTGAGAATTTCATCTACTCTTTCCGACCCGTCGCATATCATGCCGAAGCCGCCATTAATGGATTTTCCGATCCCGACTCCACCTCCATTATGAAGAGCAACGAGGCTCATACCTCTTGCACAGTTTCCTGCAAAGCATTGCACTGCCATGTCGGCCATCACGTTTGATCCATCCTTGATGTTTGACGTCTCACGGAATGGAGAGTCTGTTCCGCTCACATCGTGATGATCACGTCCAAGCATGATCGGACCAACTTCCCCCTTTCTTACCATGTCATTAAACTTCAAGGCGATCTTCAATCTTCCCATAGCATCCTGATAAAGGATTCTCGCCTGAGTGCCAACTACGAGGGCATTCTTCTCCGCATCGCGAATCCATACCCAGTTGTCCATATCCTGACCGCGACGATCCTTTGGAATGCAGTCCATGGCAGCCTTATCTGTCTTCACGAGGTCTTCATGCTTGCCGCTCAAGCAAACCCAGCGGAACGGACCATAACCATAATCGAAAAGCATCGGACCCATGATATCTTCTACATAAGAAGGCCAAATGAAACCATCTTTCTCGTCAATACCATTTTTAGACAGTTCCTTAACCCCGGCATCATACATGGCTTTCATGAATGAATTGCCATAGTCGAAGAAATATGTGCCACGGTCTACGAGTGTCTTGATAGCAGCAAAGTGACGATGAAGGGTCTCATCTACGAGACGTCGGAATTCTTCCGGATTGTCATGCAGAAGGCGTGTGCGCTCTTCAAAAGAAAGCCCTGCCGGACAATATCCACCTTCATATACAGCGTGGCAAGAAGTCTGATCGCTGAGAAGCTCTATCTTCTTGTTTTCTTTTACTGCATATTCAAGCAGGTCTACAATATTGCCATGATATGCTATGGAAAGAGGTTTTTTCTCTGCCATAGCTTCCTCAGCGAGCTTGAATGCCTCATCGAGATTATCGGTCACTACTTGCACCCAACCTTGATTTTTTCTTGTTGCAATTCTGGAAGCATCAACCTCCGCCACTATTGACACTGCGCCTGCAATGTCGGCTGCTTTCGGCTGAGCTCCACTCATGCCTCCAAGCCCTGAGCTTACAAACAAATGTCCACGAAGATCACCATCCTGAGGCACTCCGAGTTTCATGCGACCGGCATTTAGAATAGTATTGAATGTGCCATGCACAATACCCTGGGGACCAATATACATCCATCCGCCTGCTGTCATCTGTCCGTAGTTGGCAACTCCCATCTGCATAGCCTCATGCCAGTCATGAAGATTGTCAAACATCCCTACCATCATAGCATTGGTGATTATCACACGTGGGGCTTCCGGACGCGAGGGGAAAAGGCCAAGAGGATGTCCGGATTCTACTACAAGGGTTTGATCCTCAGTAAGATTTTCAAGATATTTCTTGATAAGCCGGTATTGCAGCCAGTTTTGGCACACCTGCCCGGTCTCTCCATAAGTGACGAGTTCATACGGATAGAGAGCTATGTCAAAACATAAATTATTATCTATCATCACCTGGAAAGCCTTTCCCGCAAGGCATTTCCCTTTATATTCATCTACAGGTTTTGCCTTCAGATCACCCTCCGGACGCCAGCGATAAGCATATATTCTGCCTCGAGTGCGCAGCTCCTCAAGAAATTCGGGAGCTGCCTTCTCATGAAGCTCTTCCGGGAGATATCGAAGTGCATTCTTCAGTGCTGTTATTGTCTTTTCCGGGGTTAATGTATAGTGACGGTCCGGTGCACGGCGGATTCCATCTGCAAATTTTGGATCATCAGGCCATTCAGCTGAAAGAAGGATTCTGTTGTCTGTCATATATCAGGTCAGTATTGTCATTTGTCACTTGTTCAACCCACAAATCGCGAGTTACCCCACAAAATTAATAAAAATTTGCCAAATAAGTCAAAAAATCACACATAAATTTTTTGGTATAAAAATAAGAATATTTGCTTAAGTTAAATTTTTCAAGTAAATTTGCATAAAACTTGAATAGTATGTCTCATTCTTCACATAGGATGCTGCTTATAGTAGATCCTCAAATAGATTTCATCACAGGAACTCTGCCGGTGCCCTGTGCGGAAAAAGCTATGGATTCACTGGCAGACTATCTCCTGAATCATGGCAATGAATACGCACTCATATGCGTCACATGCGATCGTCATCCGCTCCGACATTCCTCATTTAAGGATTTTGGAGGGATTTGGCCCAAACACTGTATCGAGGCATCTGTCGGAGCCTCTATCTGGCCTCCGATTATGGAGGCGCTACAAGTATACTCTCACAAAACTCACATATTATATAAAGGTGAAGATATAGCCAAAGAGGAATACTCCATCTTCCAAAGCTCAGAGGGAGCAGCAGACATACGAGCCTTAATTGATAAAGAGAATATCACCGAAATAGACATCTGCGGACTGGCAGGTGATGTTTGCGTGGCAGACACCCTCAAAGATGCCACTCTCATCTATTCCGACATCCGCTTCCACCTTTTAGACAAATACACTGCATATCTCCAGTCTGCAAAATAACCATATATTTCCTATATTGTTTCTCCCACAAAATTTGGTAATATCTGAATTATGGATTATCTTTGCATCAGAAATAAGACCGACAGACATGAAAACTCGTAAATATCTCTTATCTACACTTGCCGCGATGGCTGCCCTATCTTCAGGAGCCGCCGTCAATGACTTTGTAATCAAGACCAACAAACCCGGGGCCCCAATCCAACCGACAATGTATGGAATTTTCTTCGAAGACATCAACTTCGGAGCAGATGGTGGCCTTTATGCCGAACTCATTAAAAACCGTTCATTCGAATTCCCACAGACCTTTATGGGATGGAACACCTTCGGAAATGTCCAAGTCAAAGAAGACGGTCCGTTTGAACGCAACCCACACTACGTTCGACTTGGCGACCCGGGACACCGCCACAAACATACCGGCATCGAAAACGAAGGATTCTTCGGCATAGGTGTGGAAAAAGATAAGGAATACAGATTCTCTGTCTGGGCTCGCACTGTAGATGGCGAAAAATCCAAGATCCGAGTGGAAATCATTCAACCGGGATCAATGGGTGAACGTCAGGACATAGCTCGCCAGGAATTGGAAATCAACGGTAAGGAATGGAAGAAATACACTGTCATTCTGAAACCATCCAAAACAGACCCGAAAGCACACCTTCGCATTTTCCTGACAACACCAAAATCTGCAGTTGACCTTGAGCATGTCTCTCTTTTCCCCGTCGATACATGGAACGGGCACGAAAATGGTATGCGCAAGGATCTCGCTCAGAAACTCGCTGACCTGCATCCCGGAGTCTTCCGTTTCCCGGGCGGTTGCATTGTGGAAGGCACTGACATGGATACCCGCTACCAATGGAAGAACACCGTTGGTCCGGTGGAAAATCGTCCTCTCAATGAAAACCGTTGGCACTATACTTTCCCTCACCGCTTCTATCCCGACTATTTCCAGAGCTATGGACTCGGATTCTATGACTATTTCCTCTTAAGCGAAGAAATTGGAGCCGAACCTCTTCCAATCCTCAATGTTGGCCTTGTATGTCAATATCAAAACAATGACCCTCATGCTCATGCAGAAGGTGAGGAACTTCAGAAGTTTATCGACGACGCTCTCGACCTGGTGGAATTTGCCAATGGCTCTACCGACACAGAATGGGGCAAACTGCGCGCTGAAATGGGACATCCCGAACCTTTCAATCTCAAATTTCTCGGGATAGGCAACGAACAGTGGGGTCCAGAATATCCCGAACGTCTTCAGAAATTCCTTGATGTGATGCGTAAGCAACACCCTGAAATTAAGATAATAGGCTCTTCCGGTCCTGATTCGGAAGGTGATAAATTCGACTATCTATGGCCTGAAATGCGCCGTCTGAAAGCCGACCTCGTCGATGAGCATTTCTATCGCCCGGAAAAATGGTTTCTTGAGCAAGGTCGCCGCTATGATAACTACGACCGTAAAGGCCCGAAAGTATTTGCTGGAGAATACGCCTGCCATGGAAAGGGAAAGAAATGGAATCATTTCAATGCGGCCCTGCTCGAAGCAGCTTTCATGACAGGCCTCGAAAGAAATGCCGATGTAGTGCATATGGCCACCTATGCTCCTCTTTTCGCCCATGTCGAAGGATGGCAATGGCGTCCCGATATGATTTGGTTCGACAATCTCGAGAGCTTCCCTACTTGCAGCTACTATGTGCAGCAGCTATATGGTACCAATAAGGGCGACTACGTGCTTCCTTTGACCATGAACGGAAAGACAGTAGCCGGAGATCCAGATCAAAACGGACTCTTCGCAAGCGCTGTTGTCGATAAAGAAAATAACACCTACATCGTAAAGGTCGCCAATGTTTCTGACGAGGCTCAGGAACTAAACCTCAATTTTGAAGGCATGAAAAAAGCTTCGATTGATGGTGGAAAAGTTGTGACTCTTCATTCAGATGTGGAGACAGCGGAGAATAGCCTTGATAATCCTGCTCTCATCACTCCGCAGGAGAAAGCTATCATTGCTTCCGGCAACTCCTTCTCAACTACGATTGACCCCAAAACATTTGCAGTTTACACATTTAATATAACTAAAAAGTAAAAAGATCATGTTAGAATTCAACGACCAGACTGCTCGCGAAGCTATTGAGAGCGGCAAACCAGTAGTGATCGACTTCTGGGCTACTTGGTGTGGCCCTTGCATCAAGCTCGGTCCTATCGTAGAAGAACTCGCTGAAAAATATGGCGATCAGGTGACTGTCGGCAAACTTAATATCGACGACAACGATGAGATCGCAAGCGAAAACCGTGTCCGTAACATTCCTACTGTCCTTTTCTTCAAAGACGGAGAAATGAAAGAACGTTCTGTAGGACTTGTAAAGCTCTCTGATCTTGAGGCAAAAATCCAGAGTATCCTTTAACACTTATCTCAACTGTGAGAAACAATGAGGGATGAACTTTTCAGTTCATCCCTCAACTTATTTAATGATTTTCAGTTAAAGATCTTTTACTACTTCTTCCGGCATATCTGCCGCTGCAGCGTCTACATCTGCATATGGTGCATCCTGATTTAATGCTTTAGTAGCTTCTTCTACTTCTTCATTGATATTCTTTTTCATAGTACAAAATGTTTTAAAGTTATTTTACATTAAAACATTGAGACCATGCTCATGGTTTAACCGATGTCATTAATTTATTTGCTCTGTAGTCACTTTATATTTCACCGACATGGAATCAAGGCTATTGAGCACATTCCTGTCAAGAGGTATTTTTTTCCTGCTGTGAATTTTAATGCTCTGCATCCTCTCCTTATCATAAAGATTCAGATAGAGATCACCGCTTCTCCCTTCCGGAGCGACTTCAAGAGACCCTAAATACTCAAACACTTCGTTGTCTACCACATTTCTGTCTAAAAATATAGTCAACGTGTTGGCGAGTGTTCCCTTCATTCCTTCAAGCGAAGAGACCTCTGTCACTTTCAGTTCAAATTCTGCAGGATTGAACATCTTGCTCTGGGTTTGCGCTTTGATATAGACCGGCTGTCCAACCTTGAAGCGCTGGAAAATTGAATCATAGTCTCTGCCAAAGAATACGAATTCATGTTTGCCGTTGAAGTCCTCAATAGATGCCCGTCCATAAGGTTGGCCTCGTTTTGTAGTCTTTGTTACAGCGTCTGTCACCATACCCCCTATTGTAAGCATTGCACCCGGTTCCATCTTGTCTTCTATGTTCGAACAGTTGGCATTGCATCCATATGTCAATTCCATATAGTAGTCATCAAGAGGATGTGCGCTGATATAGGTAAGCACCAGCTTTTTCTCTTCTTCAAGAAGTCTAAGGCGGCTCCAAGGTTCAAAATCAGGATATGGCGGCCGGTTTGTCTCGATTGTCTCAAAATCTCCAAATAGCGAAAGCTGTAGAGAATTTTTGTCATTCTGGAAATTCTGACCATATTTGACGAGCATATCCGCATATGTAGTGTCAAACATCGGATGAAGCAGCATCTCGCGCTGGATTCCGAAACTATCAAAAGCCCCCGCAAGAGCAAGCGACTCTATCGCGGCTCTATTGCATCCCGAAAGATTGACCCTCTCCACAAAATCATATATATCCTTGTAGGGTCCGTCTTTCTCGCGTTCCGCTATGATGGTGCTGACGGCATTCTGACCCACTCCTTTGATTGCACCCAACCCAAAACGGATCACTCCATCTTTCGACACACCGAATTTTTCCACCGACTCGTTGACATCCGGGCCCATTACCTTCAGGCCCATATGCATACACTCGTCGATGATCACTTTCAGTTTATCAGCGGCTCCGAGATTACGGCTCAACACGCCTGCCATGTATTCTGCAGGATAATTGGCCTTGAGATAACCGGTCTGATATGCTACCCAACTGTAGCATGTAGCATGACTCTTGTTGAAAGCATAAGATGCAAATTTCTCCCAGTCGGCCCAAATCTTCTCCAAAACCTCAGCTTTATGACCATTCTTCTGCCCCTCAGCCATGAATTTGACCTTCAGCTTCTGCATCTTGTCGATCTGCTTCTTGCCCATGGCCTTGCGGAGCATGTCGCTCTCGCCTCGCGTGAAGTTGGCAAGCAATCGCGACAGAAGCATGACCTGTTCCTGATACACCGTCACTCCGTAGGTCTCTTTCAGATATTTCTCCATGATGGGAATATCATATTCTATGGGTTCCTGTCC
>CAYNPB010000061.1:0-13860 GCA_964399005.1 uncultured Sangeribacter sp. | reverse complement strand
GTTTATAGTGGAATCGTGAGGGAGAGTCGCTGTGTTAGCGGCTCTCCTTTTTCTTTCAATGAATTATGGGGATTACGGTTTGAGAATACGCGGATTAGCGATTTTAGTAGGTGTTGTATTTGGATTGGTTTGATGGGATTAGTTTTGATTCCATTTGGGCAAAAAGAGTTACAGTTTCATTTAAAATTGATTCCATCTATAACTCGCCACAGTATAATATTAATCCAAAAGCTTATCTCAATCAAGTGAGTCGAATTTTTTCATCTCTTCCATCTTCTTCTTATCCGCTATCTCCAGGTAAGGTTTCAGGGCTTCCATTGAGGTATGACCTGACCATTTCATAACGACGTGGGGCGGGATTCCCATTTCGATTGCATTTGAGATGAAGGTACGTCTGGCGCAGTGTGATGCAAGAAGCTCATATTTTGGTACGGTGCGCGATACCCTCTCCTTGCCGTAGAACTGGGAGATGGTGACCGGTGCATCAATGCCGACCTCTTTGCCGATTCTCTTCAGGAGCTGGTTAAGCCAAGAGAGTTTCATCCTCGGCAGTGCGTATTCGGAATTCTCATCCTTATACTTCTCCAGGATCCGCTTGGCATGATTGTTGAGCTCGATGCGCAAATTGGTTGCAGTTTTCTGCGTGACCACAACAATGACATCATCCTTGATGTCGGTTTTCTTTAGGGCAAATGCATCAGAGTAACGGAGTGAGGTGAAGCAACAGAAGCAGAAGAAATCTCGCGCCTTATCCTCTTCGGCCCGGTCGCTAAAGTCGTAATCTTCCAATTTCCTCAGCTCATCCCATTCAAGGTATATCACATCTTTCTTGATTGTCTTGACTTCTGGCTTGAATCGGTATTGTAGCGAGCCATCTATAAGGTTCTTCTCAGCGGCCCATTTGAGAAACCATTTCAGAATACGGCAATTCTTCAAGATTACATTGTTGGCAAATCCTTTCTGCTCCACCTTATTCCTATTGGTAGTTACACGATGGGTCTGCTGATAGGCGATAAACTCATTCAAGGCATCAATGGTGAGGGTAGCCGCATTCAGATTTGGGTTTGACTGCCTGAGAAGGGTCTTGATATTCTTAACGCTCCTGACCGTATTGAACGACCATTGATGAAGCCTCTCTCCTTCTGAAATGAAATCATCGAACATCGCCCAGATGTCACGCGCCGCCTTCTCGGGACGCAGTTCATCATATATCTGCTGACGTGTCGGCATCTGGTCGATAGACTCATATTTAAGAAACGCCTTATCAATGCGGTTCTCCAAATCCTCAAGAACTGCATTAATAACGGAAGCAGGAGTCTTGTTAGCGCCGTGGGTGGTATTCGGCTTGCATCGGTTATTCTGCCACTTTTCCCTTCCTCTCGCATCGACCTTGTCAACGTGATAGCCAGTGGAGACGGTAACAGAGATATTCCCTCCCCACTTAATCCTAAGCCGGAGAGGAAAATCTGTGAACTGATAGTTGAGATTGCGCTTTATCGGTGTCATACTGTCTGTGATGATGGTTCTGCAACTTTACGCGGTCTCCCTTTCTTGGGCGTTGATTTATCGGAAGCCTTAGCCTCGGCCTTGGCAATCTCCCTTTTCCTCTTATATAGGTCGCGCACCTTGTCGGCATCCCAACCATACTCAAACATTTCTCCCTCCCCGGTCAAGAGCCACCGAGGCGAGATCATGAAGTCTCGGACAAGATATGTGAGCCAAGCCATCTGAAAGCCATCTTGGGTCATTTCCTTCTGGATCATAGTGAAGTACCACCTATTGATATTGTATTGGGCCGTGAAGGTCTGCTTCCCACGGATTATCTTGTTCTTGATAATCATTTTCAAGGCTTCAAAGAAACGCTTGGTGATTATTTGGCTGTCGGGGGTCTGCATACAATAATCATTTAGTGTATTGTCCTATCACTTTCCCATTTGCGTCTTTTATACGCACCCCTTTCAGAAGCGAGATATCAGTAAACATCTCATACGTTAATTTTGCAACATCATTTGGGTTGGCGTGAACATCATGGCTAATATCCTCCCATACGAGATAATTTTCTGAATCAATATATGCCTCAATTCCAGCATCCTTCATAAATCGAACTGCATCTTCAAGGGTATTTCCCGATTTACTCTCATTGGACGGAACTTCCTTTTCATTAAGGAATATGACAGAATTTAGTGGAGAGGTATTTTTATCCACCTTTACATTGTTCTGAAAAATAGAATCAACCAATATAGAAAGCTTTGTTCCAGATACTTGAATAAATCCATCCTTTTTAAGTTCAGCCTGTGCGTAAATAGTACCAAGAACCAAATCCTTGTATGTGTCAATTATATTGAATCTTACTCTATACTTTGAAGAATAAATCGGTTCAAGTATTTCGAAGTTGCTTATACCTAATGCAACTGCATCAATCGTGGTATCCTTGGGAATCCAATTTGAAAGCATGTTGCCAGCATTTTCTTCCATCTGGGAATAATCTTTTGAGTTAGAACATGCCCCAAAAAGCATAGTCGCCAAGAATAATGGAATAAGTTTTCTCATCTCTTATTATAATTAATTTATCGGTTGGGAAATGACTCTTACAGCCTTAAAAATGCATCTTATATCGCTCAGCGAAACCTTTTGTGTTTCGGGATAATCAGGATTGTCAGACCCAAGAATGAGATAGTTCTCGCAGTCAAGATAGTTATGCAGTATTCTTTTTATGACAAACTTATCTCCATAAGCTATCACAACCACTCCACCTCTCAAAGTATGCCATCTTGTAGGCGACACCTCATTACATAGAATCTGTGCGCCTGATTGTATCTGATGAGCCATCGAGTTCCCCGACACTTCAAACACACAAGCTGAATCATCAAGTACATCACCATCAACCTGAAGAATTGATATTGTATCAGGCGATTCAGAAGCACCTGAACAGAACTCTTGGAAAGTAGCCGTAGGAGTCACCATAAAGAATCTTACACTTGTAAGATTTTCATTCAAGGCAGACTTTGGAGTACCAAGATTTTGAACAACATCATTGTTTTGATTAAGCATTTCACCTTCTCCTGTGAGAAGCCATACTTTATTAATATTTAAGTATCGGACTGAAATTTTATCAGCAACTTCCTTAGATATTCCATGCTTACCATTCTTTATGTCGTATAAAGTTTGGTAAGTATTCAATCCCGTTTCCTCAGCTATCCTTTTGTAGCTAATTCCAAGAAAATTTTTTAGTTTTATAATTCTTTCACTATCAACCATATAAAAATATTTAAGTAAAATAGTTGAAAAATTTAAGTAAAAATATTTGGAAAATTCAAGTATTATACTTAATTTTGCAAAGTGTTTTAAAACTCACATTAAAACTCACCGCAAAAATAATAATAAAAATCAATAAAAACAAAAATATTTTTAGAATATGTTACAATCGGAATTTGAACAACTTACGGGCAAGAGAGTTTCTCCTGAGGAATACGCAAAGATAGAGAAGGTATATATGGCAGCCCCTGACTCTTGGGATAAGGCTAAGTTCTGCAAGGCAGTGAAGGGAATCAAGGATGAGACTAATGACTTGCTCATCGCAGTGACAGAATGCCTGACCAATCAGAACGACCGTCTGATGATCAAGAAACAAAATGCTGAACACGACGCAGAAATGGCTCTTGAGGCGGCAAAGGAAACCCAGGGAGCTTATGAGGCCGCAGTCAATACCAACAAGGAGATAATCGCAGAACGTGATGAAGCAATCGCCCAGAAGGTAGACCTCGCGAAGGTGCTCCTTGAAAAAGGATTCGATAAACAGGCAATCGAAATCCTCGGCCATCCCTACGTAATCAGCCTCAAATGCTCGATTGATATGGAACTCTCAAAAGCAGACAAGGCATTCCTTGCCAATTATTTCGGAAAGTAAAGACCAATCGCCCGGCTCTCGGGTCGGGCGAACCAAACTATAAAAATCACTAATATGGCATCAATTGAAGAGAAGATTGCGAGACAGAACAAGAAGATAGCGGCACATAAAAAGATATGCGCTGACTACATAGAGCTGAAGAGGCAGTATCCTAATCAACCTCCCTACAGTCTCTTTGAGACACTGGCAAGCCGATATAAGAAACAAGGTTTGATATTCTTCCCCGGAACGTCAATGGGAGTCAGGAACATCATCATCAGCAACGGACTCTATCAGCCACGGCGATAGCGGATAATTAGCTCAACGGCAGAGCCAAGGGTTGCCGGTTCGACTCCGGCATTATCCTCCACTAAAGGCGAGCGCAAGTTGCCTATCCAAAACTTGCTCCAAGGCAAAGGAATAGCTTTCCCCGAGTGCCCAACTCGCGCAGCAGGTGGCTGCAAAATGGGCGTTGGAGCGCACCCTCTTTCATATTGGAGGCTTTACATAGCGCGAAGGCGAGAGAAGCGGTTGGAATCGTAGGGATTGACTTGTCTCCCGAAGATGTCGCGAATCTATAGGAAACTATAGTCAAATTCAATGGAGGCATCCGATATATGCAACCAGCACAAACGAACGACAAGGGAATGGTACGCCGGGAGCTGGTACAATATGAGACTGGGGAAATCTTACTCAAATATAAAATGTGATAAAAAAGACCCAAGCCCAAGCGTTCCCACGAGAACACGCTTGGGCACCAATCAACAAACAACTCTAAATCTTACTCATTATGGAGAAAATAACAATCAGAGGAAACAAAGCCTTAGCCGCCAAGCTTGGTGTCAGTCCTTGGACGGTATGCAAGTGGCGCAAGTCAGGAATCCTCAAGCCTGCAACCCTTTCTGAATTCGGGAGGGTAATCATCTACGAACTCGACAAGGTGTACGAATGCCTTAATCACCGCCCGGTAAAGCAAGGAAGGAGGGTAGCCGTATGAAGAACATATCAGTAAAAGTTCTGGCAACAATCGCCTTTATCGGCTTCATCCTTATGGCTTCCGACTGCGAGGATATGGATATGTTCTACAAGTCAAAAATCATAGGAGCGACAACCTTTGCGCTCGCGATTATCGGCATCAAGATAATCAACAGCCTATCAAAATATCATAAGTATTAACTTTAAACCCTTACTCAAATGGAAGTAAAGACCAAATTCAACTTTGGCGATACGGTATCGGTAATCGCCAACCACAAAATCAAGGATATTGTGGTAGAGACCATCGAAATCTCCGAAGATGGCATCAAGTATCGTGATGAAAGCTTCAACCGCTATGGTGAAGATGAATGCTTCGCCACTCGTCAGGAACTTTGCGGATATATCCTCGGCAACACACAAGAATCAGAAACCAATAAAACAGAAGACCAATGAGCCTATTTAAAAGACCCTCGGAACTTCAGGCAAAGCCTGGAATCGTAGCAATGATTTACGGACAGCCCGGTAGTGGCAAGACCACAGTAGCTTGCTCAGCACCAAACGCAGTGCTTATTGATACCGACAACGGCGTGATGCGAATCAATGGCGCACACATGATCCCTACGCTCCAAGTCCAGTGTTGGGAGCAGATTGTAGACGCAATGAATGAGGTCAAGCAAGACCCTCAGATTGAGTCAGTCATAATTGATACAGTCGGCAAGATGCTCAACTTTATGGAAGAGTATATCAAGCGCACCGCTTCCGGCAAGAAGATTGAACTCAACCGAGACGGAAGTCTCTCGCTGAAAGGTTATGGCAGGCGCAAGCAGATGTTCATTGATTTCATCAAGGGCATAACTACCCTCGGGAAAAATGTAATCTTTGTCGGCCACGATAAAGAAGAGTCAAGAGGTGATGAGACCGTTATCCGTCCCGAAGTCGGAGGAAGCTCTACCAACGACCTTATGAAGGAACTTGACCTTGTAGGGTATATGGAAATGAACGGCAATATACGCACAATTTCCTTTACCCCGACTGACCGCTTCTACGCAAAGAACACCTGCGATATGCCGGGAGTAATCCCTATCCCGGTACTTATTGATGAGAACAAGAATATCATCGGAGAGAATAACTTCTTCGGAGGAGTAATCAAGAACTACCGCAAGCGTATTGCCGACAATGTAGAGAACAACAAGAAGCTTGAACTTCTGAAGCTCGACATTGAGCAGAATATCGAGGAAGTGAAAGATGCCGAATCGGCCAACCGATTTGTAGAATGGTGCAAGAATGTCCAGCACGTCTATAACTCAGCCGCAATCGCGAAGGTCGCTATCAGCAAGAAAGCAAAGGAATTGGGGTTGGTATTTGACCCGGCCACCAAAGCTTATGCCGACCCTCCTCAGAAAGAACCGAAAAATGACGGGAAAGATGAGAGCGCAGCCTGATTACCGCATCTATCCCTCACTGCTTATATCTTACCAGAACCTCCTTGACTACCAGCTCGTAGCTGAGGAGGACTGGAATAAGGTTACTCAGGAAGCCCACGACAGAGGGGAATATCTTGACCGCGAGATTGGAGACTACAAGCTCACTCCCGATGAGATGTACCTAAAGCTTGAATGCGACCTTCTTGACTCCATCAACCGTATTGACGGAGTGTTTTGCGAAGCGGCAAGCAAAGGAACTGCATTCAACGAGATTGTAGACTGCTTGATTGAGAACCGCAAGTCAAGTATGAAAAAATGCAAGATATACTCCACCAAGAATGCAGAAGGAATCAACGTCATCAGAGCCGAGATAGATGGTTTTACCTTTGATTACGATGTTGCTTTATGCAAGGAAACGGCAAAGCAATTCCCTGGGTCAGTTCCCCAATATTGCGCAACCGCTGTAATGGAGACCAAGTACGGCAATGTCTACTTTTACGGATACATTGATGAATGGTGTGGCAATAAGATGTATGACATCAAGACCACAAGCCAATATTCGTGGGGAAAATTCGAACATGGATGGCAAAGATACGTCTATCCTTGGTGCGTCATAGAATCGCATGACGCTACTGAAGTAGAATCTTTTACTTACTATATTATCGAATGGTCACAAGCTAAAGGAGGGCCATTGAAAGCCAAAGGTGTCTACAAGGAGGAATATACCTACAACCACGAAGAAGCCACTATCAAAATCCGTGATATGGTAGAATCATTCATCGGTTGGCTTGAAGATAGACGAGAGTTCATTCAGGATAAGCGCATCTTCGGTGGTAAGAATCCTGAAGGTTGGCACGGCAAGCCTACGGATATCAAAAAACTTGAAAAGGCAATCTTTAAAGAAACTGCATAATGGCATACAAAATCATTGGTTCTGTGCTGGCTATCACGCCAGCACAGACCTTTCCCTCCAAGAATGGGAATAGCTATACCAAGCGCGATATCATTATCACTGTCTGGACGTTTGATACAAACACTGGAGAACGAAATGTGGAGAAAGACAACACTCCTAAATTTACCTTCTTCGGTAAGCAATGTGAACTCATAGATAGATTCAAGCCCGGTGACATAGTTACCATCTTCTTTGATATAAAGGGAAACATTTATAATAAAAATGGTCAAACCGAATACTTCAACGAAGTCAAATCAAAGTACATTGACTTCTTCAGACCAGTAATTCAGCCGACCGCTCCTCAACAATATCCGACACCACAAGCACCTCCCCCATCCCAACAAGGATTAGGCCAAACCTTCGCACAATCTCCGGCGATGAATGCAATACAAAATGCTTTCCCTAATGCTGAGATTATAAGTGAGGGAGTCGTAACTGACAACGATGATTTACCCTTCTGATAACCAATCCTATGCCGAACACTTGAGAACCTGCATAGGCACATAGCAAAAGAAAGTATATTTTATATGAACAAAAATCTTTTTTCATAAATATATGCAATGTCCTGCTGGTCTGTGAAGATAGGCAGGTTTTTATAAGCAGGTTAGTGTACGGTTGCACGGTGTATCAGCTGAACAAGCGTGGGTTCGACTCCCACCCCTGCACCATATTCAACGTTGAATGGCACATCGGAAAGACGATGGGAGCAGCGTAGTGTAATGGCAGCACAACCACGGCCGTGTTAGTGAGGGTTCGAATCCCTCCGTTTGCGCAATTTCCTTTAAGTACAATTAATAGATGTTTCGCCAGACGGTTCGTGAGAATAGTCTGGTTTCTTTTCTAAAAATATATCCTATGCTCTTTGATTTATCAAACGAATTGCAAGCTCAGAATTTCAAAGCTCGATGCAATGCTCTTTATACAAAGAAATGTATCGTAGACCTGACCGAAAAGAGACCACAACGCACACTCTCCCAAAACGCATATCTTCATGCCGCGCTTGGATATTTCGGCTCGCAGTTTGGATATGAGATAGAGGAAGTGAAGGCCTGGTATTTCAAGGAGCTATGTAATCCAGAATTATTCGTGAGATATGAACCTGATAAGCTGACTGGCGAGCAAAGGAAACGCCTACGCTCATCGGCAGACCTCACAACTGATGAAATGACACTGGCTATCGACCGCTTCCGTAATTGGGCGGCAAATAAGTCCGGAATATATATACCCTCTCCTGACGAACACCGAATGGTGATGCAGATGGAGATAGAAGCACAACGAGCAAAACAATACTTATGAAAGAGTCTCAAAATCTATTATTCCCTTATGTAAAGGCACGCATTAACTCAGTATTAACTGACAAGAAAGAACGCGAAATTCAGCCTTTGATAGCGACTGAAAACGAAATAATTGCCGACATCAGAACTGATATAATGGAGTGTATGAAGAATCTTGATGATACCAAGGTATACCGATTGACAAGCACTCTCAATAGTCCGGCGATGATGCCGATAAAAGAAAGTAACGATGAAATACCAACTTAGAGATTATCAGCAACAAGCGGTGGATGCGGCAGTAACTTTCTTCACTTCTCCTGTCAAACATAACTCCATTATGGTCTTGCCTACGGGAGCAGGGAAATCATTGGTGCTTGCCAACATCGCACTCCGACTCAATGCCCCGGTGCTGATACTTCAGCCGGGACGTGAGATTCTGCAACAGAACTACGAGAAGCTCCTGAGTTACGGATTCGTTGACGCAGGAATCTTCTCAGCAAGTTTCAACCGCAGGGAGATACGCCCTATTACTTTTGCTACTATAGGAAGCGTGAAGAACTATATGGATTATTTTCATCAGTTCAAGTATGTATTGGTCGATGAATGCCACTTTGTCAATGCCGAGCAAGGGATGTACAAGGACTTCTTCGACACTATCAAGTGCAAGATATTGGGAGTAACTGCAACACCTTATCGCCTTTACTCCAATCAGAATTTCGGCTCGATGCTCAAGTTTATCACTCGCACCCGAACACGAATATTCAGGGACGTGATCTATCAAGTACAGATAGGCGAATTATTGAGGCGTGGGTACCTTGCCAATCTCAAGTATTATTCGCTGAATGTAGTCGATACCAGCCGCCTCCCTCTCAACACCCTCGGGAGCGATTATTCAGAGGAAGCTTTGAAGAAATACTACGAACAGATAAAGTATAACGATACCTTGGAGAACATTGTCAGAAGGCTTCTAATCGCCGGAAGGCAATCAATCTTAGTGTTTACACGGTTCGTAGAAGAAGCGGTGGCCCTCGCCAATATTTTGGGACCGAAAGTAGCAAGGACAGTCAGCGCAGATATGAGCAAGACAGAGCGAGCAAGAATCTTGGAAGCCTTCAAAGCAGGGAGAATCAAGGTAGTTGTCAATGTCGGAATTCTCACAACTGGCTTCGACTTCCCGGCACTCTCGACAATCGTACTCGCAAGACCCACGATGAGCTTGGCTCTCTATTATCAGATGGTAGGCAGGGCAATCAGACCCTACAACGGCAAAATCGGATGGATAGTAGACCTTTGTGGAAACGTAAAGAGATTCGGAAGGGTACAAGACTTCGTACTGCACGACACCGGCAATGGCAAGTGGGCGGTATTCTCAGGTCAGAAGCAACTTACAAACGTATTTTTTGAATAGGATATGGGAGAGGATAATATTCAGCGCGAATCATTTGTCTTTTATAAAACCTTTTCTGATACTCTCAAAGAACTTGATCCAGAGAATCAGTTGAAATTGTTTTGGGCAATTAATGATTATGCACTCTATGGGAAAGAGCCAGATTTTAATGGTGTATTAAAATTGCTTTGGATACCTATACTCTATCAATTAAACCGAAATATAAAACGCTATGAAGCTTGTGTAAGGAATGGAAAAAAGGGAGCAGAATTTGGAAAACTTGGTGGAAGACCAAAGAAAAATAACCCCAATAAAACCCCAAACGAAACCCCAAACGCTATTAATAATAACCCCAAACAAAAACCCCAAACAGAACCCCTTAATGATAATGTAAATGATAATGATAATAATTTAGAACTTAATAAATTAAGTTCTTTGTCAACTTCCGTTGACCCCACTGCACCAAAAATAGAGAAATCTTCCAAGAAATCAGAGATTGATTATACGGCACTTGCCAATTTCTTCAATGCCACTCTTGAAAAGGAAAACTCAACCATCCCGAGGGTTCAGCGCATCACCGAAAGACGCAAGGGCTATATCGAATCCCGATGTAGGGAGTATGGTAAGGAAGCGATAATGAAGGTCATCCAGCTTGCTGCCAAGAGCGATTTCCTAAACGGCAAGAATAATCGGAACTGGAAAGCTGATTTTGACTGGATCTTCCTTCCAAACAACTTCCCTAAGATTTTTGAAGGGAACTATAACGACTCACATTCTACCAGCAATAAAAATGAAACCAACGGACAAGATAGATTTTCTGGACGTAGGGGCACTGATACGTCAGCTCGGAGCGCAAAAGACTACGAGGAGCCGCTTTAACATCGAGCTTCCGGTCGAGCAGGTAGCCAACGGTATCTATGCCTCAATATGTGCAGAACTGAACATCAGGGGTCACACTATTGACCTGACTGAGGAAATGAAAAGGTACATACTTGAAGCCGCAAGATGGCTCACTGATGAGAACGAAAAGCCGGGGCTTATGCTCAAGGGTCTCTATGGAAACGGCAAGACAACGATGATGCGAGGAATCGGAAGGTTGATTGAGTATGTTACTGAGCAGACTCTTGGATATGGCGGTCGCTCCGTGGTTAGGTTCATCATGGCAAAGGAAATTGCAGAGTTCTTCACTACCGAAGAAGGGAAGAAGGATTTCAAGAAAATACTCAATCTCCCTATGCTTGCAATAGATGACCTCGGAGAAGAACCGAAGGAGGTTATCAGCTACGGAATGGTCTATACACCGATGATTGATTTGCTTTCGTATCGCTACGACCGACAGCTCTTCACACTCCTGACCACCAACCTGACCTCTCAGGAGATTGAAGCGAAGTATACCAAGCGTATCCGCGACCGATTCCGCGAAATGATGCATACCATTCACTTCAAGAATGATTCGTTCCGCAAATAAGCCGCCTGACGCTTTAAATTTCGCAATATCTTTTATCTCCAATATAATTTACTTACTCAAAAGAAATAAACGCGAAAATATGGAAAATAATAAAGAACACAACGCAATGACTCCAGAAGAGAAATACGATGCCTGGCTTTTGGAGGAGGCAAGTGATAATTGGAAAGATTTCGATTATCTCGCCGCTCTTGCCCGGAAGGCAAAATCAGAGAAAGTTCGCGACCAAATCCTGGAAATGGAGAGGAGGGCTTGGAAGCGGTATGACTTATGTGAATTTTATGACTAAAACAATACATACAATGGACGCAAATGAATTTCAACAATTCACCATCTCAACCGCCGACCCTTGCGCAAAAGACCCTCTCTATCTCGCTTGCGGACTATGCGAAGAAGCAGGAGAAGTTGCAGGAAAGATTAAGAAAACTATCAGAGACAATAATGGAGAGTTTAGCAGTGAAACAAAATCAAGTATCGCACTCGAACTCGGTGACTGCGCTTGGTATTTATCAGTCCTCGCTGAGAGCATGGGCTTCACACTCTCCGAGATATATGACATCAACCGAACTAAAATTAACGACCGCATAAGCAGAAACGTGCTTCACGGAAGCGGCGATGAAAGATAATATGACCACCTACAACGGCTACGAATACAACGAATGTGGAGTATGTCTCAATCCCGACAAGGCTTATGATTGGGGTCAATGGGGTAAGTATCACTTCGACATAAGAATATCCGAAACCCCACGTGGATGGGTTTATGGTCCAACATGGAATACTCCGTTAGCTGGAGGTGGTTCGGGATGTTGGTATGAGGATAAGGAAGTTTTTCCATCCAAATCAAAAGCAATAGTTGCGTGCGCGGAAAACATCAAGAAGAGATTTATTTCACGCTCGTGCGAAAGTGTAGCAAAAGCCATAGCCGCCCTTGACCGCATAATCTCCGAAGAATCGGGAAAGAAACCCCGGCTCAAAGAATTTACAATATTCGATTATTTATAAACCCCTAAAACAATAAGATAATGGCTTTATGGTTTGAAACTGCCGTCCGCTTCGATAAGATGCAGGAAAACGGCATGGTAAAGAAAGTGACAGAAAAATACCTTGTAGATGCGCTGACCTTCTCGGACGCTGAGGCAAGGACGGTCGAGAAAGTAACTCCATTCATCAGCGGAGAGTTCACAGTCAGCGTGGCACGCAAGACGAAGATATCAGAGATATTCTACGACGCATCCGACTACGCCGACAAATGGTGGCTCGTAAAATCCAACTTCATCAGCCTTGATGAGAAGTCCGGCAAAGAGAAGAAATCAATGACGCAAATCCTCGTCCAAGCAGGCGACTTTGAGAACGCCCTTGGCAGATTCCAAGACGGAATGAAAGGCACGATGGCCGACTATCAAATTGCGTCAATCTCCGAGACCGCCTACATGGACGTGTACCCCTACGAATCGAAATCTACAGAAGTATGATACTGAAACTAATCGAACTGGACTTGATAATCTTCCTGCTCTTTACAATCGTAGGCCTTCTGGCCTACATTGCTTGGCGGGTGACACCGAAGAAAGGAAATAAGAAATGAATCTCCTACAATACCTCCACCGCCGCAAAGCCAGGAAACTCGCAGAGCGGATTTTGACCCACCAGACAATCTGCATGGCAAAGGAAATCAGAGAAGATATAATCACATGCTCCATCAAGACGGCAGAAGAATTTTACGAGAAATGGGAAGAAAAATTAAATACAGAGCAATAGACCGCGCCACCAACCAATGGGTTTATGGCTATCCCTACAAGTCAGAACTTGGCAATTGGTTCATCCTGACTGAGACTTCCAAATATCATATCAAGGAGGAGACTTTGGGTAAGTTTGTCACTACTCTCAATGATAAAGAAGTATACGAAGGTGATCTCATTTATGTAGCTATCCCTGCATCCGATGTCGCTGATGTACCGAGAGGATCAGGACTATATCATCACGATTTCTATAAGGTTTACTACAATGAAAGTAGTGCTTCGTATTTCCCATTTGATGAGTTCGTAGGTTATTGCGAAGAAGTTGTAGGCAATGTATATGATTGCCTTATAGAATGGCAAGGAAAACGTTACAAGGCATTGTGTGACGACAACGATGACCCAGTTAGAGATTGCTCGAAATGTGCATTTCACTCCGCTGGGGTATGTTTGGGAGATACTGAATTCTGTAATGTATATCAGGATGATAACCACATCTATTGGCATTTTGAATCAGAAGAGCAATGAGAGCCTGCCACAACTGCATCTACTTCGCCAAAGTCCACTACCTCGGTCAACGGCCCATCTATTGGTGTGGACTCGGCATGGTAAAATTAAAACCAAAGGGCTACCACAAATGCCCCTTCCAGACACCACTAAAAACCAAATAAATCATGACACCAGCATTATCAATAGCAATCATCCTTTTCATAGTCGCCTTAAGCCTGACGATATGGGCGAACTCAATGCTCAAAAGAGCACAG
>CAYNPB010000060.1:5063-13993 GCA_964399005.1 uncultured Sangeribacter sp. | reverse complement strand
GTTCGGACAGAAGCTGCATCACTTCTTCTCCATTCTTTGAGTCGAGATTACCTGTAGGTTCGTCGGCAAGGATTATCTTTGGATTGGCGATTACTGCACGTGCTATAGCCACACGTTGCTGCTGTCCGCCCGACAATTGAGCCGGGAAATGCTTGTTGCGATGCGAGATATTCATGCGCTCCATCACTTCTTGAACTCGTTTCTTCCTTTCCTTTTTTGGAATGCCCATATAAAGGAGCGGCAGCTCGATGTTCTCTTCCACTGTGAGTTCATCGATAAGGTTGAAACTCTGGAAGACGAAGCCTATGACGCCTTTGCGGACGTTGATGCGATCGGTCTCTTTCATTTTGCTGACGTCTACTCCGTTGAGGAGATAGGTGCCGTCGGTCGGCGTGTCGAGAAGGCCGAGGATATTCAGCAGCGTAGACTTGCCGCAACCTGAAGGGCCCATGATAGCCACAAACTCGCCTTCGTTTACTTTCAAACTAACGTTGTCGAGAGCCCAAGTCTCGACTTCATCCGTACGGAATACTTTCTTAATGTCGGTTAACTGTATCATAACACATTTGTTTAAATTCATAATTCATAACGTATAATTTTTTACTGACTTTTGGAAATTATGCATTGAAAAAATTATTGGATTATTATTTCCTCCGAGTCGTCGAGCTTGTCGTAACCGCTTACTATGACTTGGTCGCCGGGCTGGAGGCCGGAAATCACTTCAAATTGCTGGGGATTCTGTCTGCCTAACTCAATTTCGGTCTTTATTGCTTTTGATCCGTCGGGACTTACCTTGTAGATCCATTTTCCGTTGGTGTGGCTGAAGAAGTCTCCTCTTTGTATAACAACTGCGCTCTCCGGGATTCCTAATTCAATCTGAACTCTGAAGCTTTTTCCCACTCGCAGACTGGATGGGCGATCACCCGTAAATATGAGATCAGATTCAAAACTGCGTTCCTTTATTTCAGGTACAACCCGGCTCACTTTCAATGGATAATGCTTCGATTGCAGCGTTATTTTTGCCGGGAGTCCTGCGACGATTCTCTCTACATAGTATTCGTTAAGGGAGACATGAAGTTTATAATCGCTCAGCACTTTCAATTCTCCTATGCTTATCCCACTCTGCACCTGCTGGCCAGGGGTGACAGTCAGGAAACTGAGTTGTCCTGAAACGGGTGCGCGGACTATCAGGTTTTCGCTACGCTCCGCAGCCCGTTCCTTCTTCGTGAGAGCGCGTTCCATATCGCTTGCAAGCATCTCACGACGAATAGCAGTTGCTACAGAATCGTGGCTGAGACTTTTCAGTTGGAGAGTGGTTTTCTTTTTGCGATAGTCATACTCACTTTCGGCAAGATCCATTTCGGCTTTGCTCTTCATGCCCATCTCGTATTCCTCTTGGGCAATGCGACGTTTGTTGTCGAGATTGTTCATCTCATAGTTGGCATCCAAGGCTTGCTGCTGGAGGGTGATTGACTTCTGCTGCATCTCTATCTCCTGCTCGCGATATTGCCGCTGCTGATGTCTCCATTCATTCTCCTCATCGTAAATGGTACGCATCAGATCGGGGTTTTTCAGTATGAGAATTGTATCGCCGGCTTCAAGCATGGCACCGTCTTCAGCAACTATTCGGTCGACAAATCCCGCTTCAAGCGCATTTACCTTAACTGTCAGAATAGGTTGCACGATACCTTCGACATCAACATATTCTAAAAACTTATCTTCCTTTACGGGAGCGATTGTGAGAGCTTCCTCATCTACTCGCAGACGTTTGGGTCCAAGACCAAGTGTCAAGCCATAGATAAGAAGTCCGAGAATTGCGACTCCGGCTATTATATAGTATCTGTAGCGCCAATACCAGGGCTTTTTCTTTAGTTTTATGTCCATAGTTATTTTAATTCATAATTCATAATGCATAATTCATAATTGACCGGCAGACTTGTCGGATTAGTATGATATATACAATCCATAATTATTTATCATTTTTTATTCAACATTGATAATGTTTTAATTAGCATCGAGTCAAATTAAAGCTATTGTGTTTAAGAATATTGAATTTTTGATGAGTGTTAAGTAATTATGCATTGTGAATTATGAATTATGCATTTTATTATTAAAAAGTTCGCGGCCGATTAGGGAGCGGAGGGTGAAGTAGAGGGTCCAGTAGGTTCGGATGGAGGAGATGTAGGCTCTTGTGGCTGAGTCTTTTTCGGAGAGGGCAGTGTTAAGGTCGAGAATTGTGTTGCGTCCTGATATGTATAGTCGGCGCGCTATCTCGTAGCGGTGTGATGCAAGCTTATTGGTTCGGGATGCTACATCCACTTTTCGCGGCTGCATATTGAATTGCATTACGATTTTCCGAATATTCTGCATGAAATCGCTCATTCCTTGGTCAGCTTCGGTGTAAATAAGGTCTCGCTGTGATTTGGCAACCCTTACTTGGCCTTTTCCTCTTCCCCAGTCAAGGATCGGGAGAGATAGGGAGAGGCTTGCATATTCCTGATGGAGTGGATGTCGGTAGGTTTTTTCAAAGCTGTCGGCGGTCTGTGAAAGTCCGAATTGAAGATATATATCAGCCCGCAAACCGGTGTTTCCTTTTGCTTGAGCTACCCGGCTGTCGCTTTCCAGTTTTAGTCGGCGGTAATAATCAGGTTGTGAAGCATTTTGCATTGCCATTTCCTCAGCAATAAGAAGAGAGAGCTCTATATCGGGAACCTCTGTGGGAAGCTGCAAAGAAATGTCGGTAAGATTCTCGAGTCCGAGGTATGATGCAAGCAATTGCGTCTGCTCATTGACTTGAACTTCGGCATCCATACAAGCGGTCTCCTCATTCAGACGGTTGATCTCAAGCTGAAGCATATCGTTTTCGTTGATTATACCGATTTTATATCTCCCTTGTGCCATCTGGTAGAGGGTATCGGCTGAAGCGAAGTTGAGACGTGCCATTTCAAGGTTGGTCTGAGCTTCCACTAATGAGAAGAAGTATCCGCAAGCATGGGCGGCTACAAGTTCCATGGCTTCCTCATAGTTTTTCTTTGCTTCCCGGTATCTCAGTGGTTCAATTCGGCGATCCCATTTTAAGGAATTATATCCGAAAATGCTTTGACGATACCCTATAGTGATAGGGATGGAACTGTATGAAGTATTCTTGCGTTCCAGTTCATCTATTCGTGCAAGAGAAGACTTAAGGAATAGCGAACCTCCGGTGAAAGGAATATTTTGATTTACGGTAAGTGAAAGGTCGGCATTAATCTGGTTTTGCTTTATAAAGGCACTCGTTCCGTCGTTAAGGGTAATTTTATTGATTTCCCTGTTTAGGAAAGGAGAAGAAGTGAGAATGACGGAAGGGAGGTAGTTTGCTTTATAATATTTATATTGCCATTCAGCAGCCAAGAAAGCATGCTTGGCGCTTTGTGCAGAAGGGGAATTTTCCTGAGCCATGCCGATAACTTCCTGCAGTGTCAATGTTTGAAGCGTTGGCTCAGCTCCATTCGCAAGCAAAGGGAGAACCAACATCAACGTAAGTTTGATATGTTTAATGTTTACAGACATGGTCTTTGGATTTTTCCAAAAAATATACATATGGCGTGCCAATTTTACAAGTGTCTAATTTATAGAGCTATAGATGTGAAGAGGCCTGATAGAAGTGTGCGAAAATGCACATTCTGAGTGCAGTTTCGCACATTTTTGCTCTTATATTTGGAAGATAGAAATATTTTATATAAATTTGCATCTAAATGATATTAAAATAATATTATATTAAGGGTCAAGAACCAAGGGTCAAGCACCAAGGGTCAAGCATCAAGGGTCAAGCATCAAGGGTCAAGCACCAAGGGTCAAGCACCAAGGGTCAAGCACCAAGGGTCAAGCACCAAGGGTCAGGACCTGAGGGTCAAGCACCAAGGGTCAAGCACCATGAGGCTTTTGAGTGATGGAAAAAGTATTTATTAATCTAAAAATAAGTATATTATGAATGAAAATAAGGAGATCCTGTTTGGTGGGATGGTAGCCAGTGGATTTGCTATGTTGGCGAGTTTGCTCTTGATCATTGTGGTGGTGGTAGCTTCCATAGTTTTGATTCCTGAAGAATTGGGGTGGATAGCGGGTGTCATCACCGGATTGGGATTCGTAGCATTCGGAATAATACTTTGTGGTTTCTTTGTGCTTCAGCCGAATCAAGCAATGGTGATGATTTTCTTCGGGAAATACAAAGGTACGTATAGAAATACCGGTTTCTATTGGGCTAATCCTTTTATGACAAAGAAAAAGATTTCTCTTCGCATCCGCAATATGGACATAGCACCGATCAAAGTGAATGACAAAATCGGTAATCCGGTAATGATAGGAATGGTGCTCGTTTGGAAAGTGAGAGATACTTACCGAGCAGTTTTTGATGTTGATGCAGGTGATGTACCGATGATCAGCGTAGGTGATGGGAAAAATGCTCAGATAGCTCAGGGCAATGCCACTGCGAAGGCTTTGAATGCTTTTGTAGCAATCCAGAGTGATGCCGCACTGAGAGAAGTGACTGGAAAATATGCCTATGATGAGGAAAATGGGAAGCACGACGAGATAACGCTGCGTAGCGATGGCGTAGAGATTAACGAGCAACTTGAAACTAAGCTCAACGAGCGCCTTGCAATGGCAGGAATTGAAGTGGTAGAAGCTCGCCTGAATTATCTTGCATATGCTCCTGAAATTGCTGCCGTGATGCTGCGTCGCCAACAAGCATCTGCTATTATCTCTGCTCGTGAGAAGATAGTAGAAGGAGCTGTCAGCATGGTGAAGATGGCTCTTGATCAGCTAAGCAGAGAGCAAGTGGTAGAACTTGATGATGAGCGTAAGGCCACTATGGTGAGCAATCTTCTTGTAGTGCTTTGTGCTGATGAGCCGGCTCAACCGGTGCTCAATACGGGAACGCTGTATCAATGATGAATGATGAATGATATATTATAAAAGATATATTATAAAAGATGAATTATGAATGGCAAAACAGCAAAATAAAGGATTCCTGTTGCGGCTTGATCCGGAGATGATGGAGCAGGTTGAAAAATGGGCTGCCCAGGAGTTTCGGTCGGTCAATGGGCAGATCCAATGGATTATTGCAGAGTCGCTGAAACGTCATGGAAGAAGCAGCAAGGCAAGTAAAGAATCAAAAAAAGTAGGGGATTGAGTGATCAATCCCTTTTTTCTTGCAACATTTTGAGCTTTTTTGGTGTAATATTAATTGAAACGCATAATTTTTTCCACTAATTAACTAAAAACTAAACAATATGTTGCTAACAGCAGAAAATACGGGAACTATTGCCAAGGCGATAGAACTCCTAAAGACAATATCCTTTCAGGATGCAATGTCAAAGATTGCCAATACGCTTGTAAATTTCAGTTTCAAGGTGCTTATTGCAATTGCAGTTTTCTATATCGGTCGATTCATCATCAAAAAGATCAATCAGATACTTTCGAATATCTTCGAAAAAAAGCATGTAGATCTGTCGCTTGCTACCTTTGTGCAGAGTTTCACTCAAATTCTGCTATATTTTATCCTTGTAGTGACGATAATCGGAATTCTTGGAATCGAGACCAGTTCTTTCCTCGCACTCTTTGCTTCGGCAGGTGTCGCAATTGGTATGGCTTTGAGCGGGACTCTTCAAAACTTTGCCGGAGGAGTTCTTATCCTTATTCTGAAACCATATAAAGTTGGCGACTATATCGAGGCTCAAAGTTTTGCCGGAACAGTAAAGGCAATGCAGATGTTTCACACTGTCATTACGACTCCGGACAATAAAACCATCTTGATTCCAAATGGCGCTCTTTCTACGGGAAGCATCAACAATTATTCAGTGCAACCGATGCGACGTGTAGACTGGACAATTTCCATTCAGTATGGTGATGACTTTGAGAATGCTGCCAATGCAATTAAGGAAATTCTGAATTCTGACCCACGTGTCGTAAAAAATGATCCTTCGCAACCTGTATTTGTCGGACTTAAGGAACTTGGTGACAGCGCAGTAATCCTGACAGTTAGAGCATGGACCAAGAGTGCCGATTATTGGGGGCTATTCTTCGACATGTCTGAGAGAATGTATGCGGAATTGCCGAAGAAGGGTGTCAACTTCCCCTATCCGCAGCTTGATGTGCACCTTATTCCTAATGATAAATGATAAATTATAAATGATGAATTGTCAATGCCAAATGATAAATTATCGTAAAAGATGATTTGACGGTTTACTCTTTGTCATTGAAGGAACGTATGATATTGAGAAGGTCGGCTCCATAGTCGGCCTTCTTCTTTTTGCCTATTCCCGGGATAGAGAGGAGATCATCTTCATTTTGAGGGGCTTCGTTGGCAAGCATCACGAGGGTTTTGTTGCCAAGAATCATGAAAGCTGCCACCCCTTCTTCCTTAGCCTTTTCGCGTCTCCAATCTGCAAGCAGATCATAAAGTACCGGATTTTCAATGTCAGAATTAATCTGAGAAGCCTTGACTTTATTTGAAATTTTGATCCAGGTATTGTTTGAGAGCGAAATGTCACGTTTTAACTTAAGAAAATCATTTGCGGAAAGCTTACGCTCAAGTGTCGCATTCATTAGAGCTTCCTTAAGTTTTGCCTCATATTCTACCATCGACATAGCCTCCACAAACTTCTTAAGTGCATCTTTATTATCAATTTCTGTAGGAATACTTTGTATGAAATTGAAAATTGGAAGTAATTCTTTCAGAAAATATGTGCTTGCAGCTTTGAGCCGCTCATGAATTTGATCTTGCGATGCATTTTGAACTGACATTCTGATAAGTTGATCCTGAAAACGGAGTGAAACCTCAAAGAGATTTTTAAAGTCCTTATTGAATATCTCTCCAAAGGAAGCAGTCAGCTTAGGGAACGCTGCTGAATGACTTGACTGCAAGGCTCTATGTAGCAGATCCAATGAATTGCGCAAGCCTGAAAGGTTTGCTACTTCAAGATCAAGTTTTAGATTGAATTCTGCTTGAAGTTGGTCTACCTTTGAAGAATCAGCTTCTCGCAGGGAGCACACTTGCTCAAAGTCGGATATCATGCTGTCGCAAATGATGGCTGAAGGAGGGAGTGGCTGCTCGAGAACAAGTCCATTGAGCGAACGGCATCGGCTTAGGGCTACATATGTCTGACCGTGAGCAAAAGCCGCTGAAGCATTTATGATGGCTTTATCGAAAGTGAGACCTTGACTTTTATGTATAGTGATAGCCCAGGCGGCTCGTAATGGAATTTGGCTGAACCGACCTACGACCTTCTCTTTCATTTTCTTGCTTTTCTCGTCGATTTCATAAGAAGTGTTTTCCCACATCTCTTTCCCGACTTCGATAGGAGGCATATCCTCGTCGGTCTCTACAATCACTTTACCGTTATCCGCAATGTTCGTGATATGTCCAATAAGTCCATTGTAGTATCTGCGTTCGCCACTGCTGTCATTTTTGACAAACATCACTTGTGCGCCCACTTTCAGAGTCAAAGATTTTTCTACGGGATAAATTAGTTCAGGGAAATCGCCTTCTATTTCAGCTTCGAAAACATGTGGTTTTGTCTTAAGATGTTTCAGCTTATAGTCATTGACTTCATGGGCTTGCCTATTGTGAGTCATCAGTCGAATATAGCATTCAGATTCCGGGGGATTGAAAGATGGAATATAGCGAGAGTTTAGGCAGCTAAGTGTGTTTTGATCGGCACGATTTTCCCTGATGGCATTAAGAATGCTGATGAAATCAGAGTCATTCTGACGATATACCTTAGTGAGTTCAACAGTCTCAAAAGGAGTCGATTTCAGAACCTGACTATCGAAAAAATAAGGAGATCTGTAATGTTCGCTTAGCATCCGCCATTCATCTTCTCTGACGACCGGAGGGAGCTGCTGCATATCTCCGATCATCACGAGCTGCACTCCACCGAAAGGAAGAGAAGGATTGCGGAATCTCCTGAGTTTTGCATCAATGGCATCCAGCAAATCGGCACGCACCATACTTATCTCGTCAATAACAATAGTATCGAGCGATCGGATAATCTTTATTTTTTCTTTTGAATACTTTTTGAAGCGAGATCCCGACTCTGCTTGTCCGATTCCGGGGATGTATGGAGAAAATGAGAATTGGAAAAAGCTATGTATAGTCATTCCTCCGGCATTAAGGGCAGCAATACCTGTAGGAGCAAGCACAATGATAGTCTTTGCACTTTCGTCCTTGAGTCTTTTGAGAAATGTTGTCTTGCCCGTTCCGGCTTTTCCGGTAATAAAAACATTGGCGCCTGTATTTTCTACCAGACGCCATGCAATTTCCATCTGCTTATTCTCCATACTCGTAGTATAGTTAACTTAAACAGTCACTCCATTATTGTATAGATAATTAGGAGCTATATCAGCACCATTATCCCAACATACAGTGAAAGGATCGAGTCCAAATTTTAAAAACTCAGACATATCTTTCAATTCAGCGAAAATCGGAAGATGAAAAAGAGCAGAAATATCTACTTTCTTTTTTTCTCCATTATTAAAAGTGCAAATGATTGAATATCCACCACCATATTCCGCCTTTTTTACTTTCAACATACTATTTAATTTTAAGATTCTTAATTAAAGACATTCTTTCACCTTTATCTCCTTTTTCAATCTCTTTCTCGATGGCCTCCATATTGAGATCTAATAATTGATTTACTAATCTTACAGTGGATGAAAAAGCTTTTCCATCTATTAGCCGATCTATCAAGGAAATAGTAAATTCTTCGTCTCCGGCATATACATATAAATGTCGAGGATTATGATCTCCCGGATAATAATATATAATAATGCCGTTATATCGAATTATTTGTCCCATTCTTTCCTAAATAAATTATTTTTACAAAGTTAATAACTTATTTTGAAAAAACAAAATTTATTTCAGGTGGTCGCGCCAATATCCGGGGCGGACC
>CAYNPB010000060.1:0-4963 GCA_964399005.1 uncultured Sangeribacter sp. | reverse complement strand
ATTTTGAAAAAACAAAATTTATTTCAGGTGGTCGCGCCAATATCCGGGGCGGACCTTGTAGGTATCTACTTTTTGAGGTTTTGAGCGTTTGATGTAGATTTGTGCCGGTGGTTCGGCATCAGGAATGTACTCTGCTTTTGACCCTATTGAATCTGAGAATGTGTATGTTGCCAAGTCAGCACTTCCTTCAGTGGATACCTTTCCCATCATAAGAATATTTGGAATATCCCTCATTTGCTCCGGACGGTCGTATCCCATCAGACGGTATACACCTTTTTTAGAATCAATACGAAATATCTTATCTCCATCTATCTCAACAAGGGTCATAACAGGGGTCCATCCGTCACGATATTGTGGAGCCAGCGACATTATTTCCTCGCGAGCCAGAATCTTCTGAAATCCCGATTCAGCCGGCGATACATAATCTATAATTTGCACTCCTTCATCAAACCATATAGGACGTTTTTCTCCGATGCTCCAGCCTCTCCATCCGAAACTTTCCCAATCTTCAATTTTCGATTTTCTGAAATAATCGCGTAGAGAATCGTCAGCAATAATAGGAAAGTAGTCTACCATTGAAATCGAATCATCGATTGATTTAAGAGGATATGGGCGTTGGATTGGATAGACACAGAGGGCTGCGAAGCCGGGAGCATCATTTTCAGCCAGAGTCCGCATAAGTTCTTTAAGAGCATCGTCCGGACGAGGCTCGGCATATGATGTATCAGAAGAATCCTTTTCAGCCTTGGCATCATGGCATGAAGTGAAGGCTGCTGAAGAGAGGCAAATTCCGGCAATTAAAAGAGATTTTAACCCTATTTTATTTTTTATCAATTTCATCATCGTTAATATCTTAATTATGGGATACGTTTACTACTGAATCTTTCTTTTCTTCCGGGTGATCATGGGAAGTAAGATGAATGATTTCTTTGACTTCTTCTACTGATTCTGTGAGATCCTCTGTGGGGACTTCTTTCTGAGAATTCAAGGCGGATAGGTCTTTGACAAACAGGACGTTGAGTTCTTCCTGCCTGCGTCTTTTTAGCTGAGAGAGTTGTTTGCCTCTATAGCGGCAATGGGCAAGGTAGGAAGATTCAATGTCTCGGTTTCCGGCTTTTAGTTTAGACAAAACACTTGACTTTGCGACTACTCCTGGTCCGCAATTATATGCAAGTGCAGCCAGCAAAAGACTGTCGGCACCAAATTCGCGATATTTGGCACATAGTTTTGCATAGTCAGCTCTTGCGAGAGCGTCGGCTTCTGCCTCTGTAAGTTTTTTGCCACGGGTAAATTTTTCTCCCGGCATCACTTTATGACCATAACCGACAAAAGGCCAGTGGCTCGGACCACTGAGCCCTTCATATTTCTTTATGATGGCTATGGCATCTTCGAAAGTAGGTGCTTTCTGCTGTTGAGGAGCGCTTTCAGAGACAGCGAAACCAACAGCAATACCTATTATGAAGATTATTATTAAAATTGGTAGCTTTTTCATTAATAACTTATTTATGTTTCACAACCATAACTCCAGAAGGTTTCGGTGTTAACAGGATAAGAAAAACCTCCGGAATGGCTTGCGAAAGTCGAGTTTTATTATAAAACGTATAAAAGTCGGTAAAGTTGAATAGAACAAAATAGGCTATGATGTTTGTTATATAGTCAAAGCCGAGATTAGAAAATAGATCGCGGCTTATATAGAAATAATCAAATGTAGTAACCAATTTCTACAAACATTAGAAACAATGAATAAACAGCAGTTTAAGAAAGCAGTTGAGGCTGTAGGAGCTTCAATGTGCGATGAAATGATGACCGTATACTATAATGTAGAAGGGGCAGACCGTGATAAAATCTCAGTTGCAGTAGCAAAAGTACTTGGCGCTACTGGTGCAGCAAAGGCAAATGCAAACCGTTTCTTTGACCGTGGCGTGAAGGGATTTGCCAATGTAGAGGAATACAAGAAAGCAAAAGGGGAATTCTTCAAGAAACTTTTCGAGAAAATTCGCAAAGACTTCAACGAGGAAATCTCTGCTGCATTGAAGCTTTTCAACGAGGCAGTTCCTCAATCAGTGAAAGAAGCCAATAAAGTCAATGCATAAGCTATGAATATCTGGAGACTCGCATTGAAATTGACCGGATGGAGTTTTGACATTACAGTGCCGGTCTACGACAAATGTGTCATCTGCGTGGCTCCGCACACGTCAAACTGGGATTTCCTTCTTGGTCTGGCGGCATATCATTCAGTGGGGAGGAAAGCCAATTTTCTGATGAAGAGTTTTTGGTTTTTCTTCCCTTTGAAGTATCTGTTGCGTTATTTTGGAGGCATTCCGGTAGAACGTTCTAAGGATAAGGCGAAGGGATCGCTGACAGAAAGAGTTATCCAATTGTTTGAAAAGGAGCCATATGTCAATCTTGCTGTGACTCCTGAAGGCACACGTAGCGCCGTAGATCAATGGAAGACAGGATTTCTCTATATAGCATACGGGGCTAAAGTGCCTATACTTCTCGGTGTCATTGACTATAGCAATAAGCATATTCAAATAAGCAAGACTTATCAACCGACGGGGGATGTCGAGACTGATATGAAAGCCATCCGGGAATACTATTCTGAATGGAAGCATGCGGCACGCTATCCTGAAAAATTTATACCTTGAGTTTTAGAGCCCTAATATTTATGAGATGGGCTCTTAATCAAATTAGAGATGAAAGACTTGAAAGTTTGTCTATATCCGCAGGAGATAGTATGGAATGACAAAGAGCAGAATTTTGCCAATTTGGAAGAGGCTCTAAGGCGGATGCATCCTGCTACAGACCTTATGATAATTCCTGAGACATTTTCTACAGGGTGCCCGTATGGGGATAAGGAAAGTGTAAGAGAATTAGCTGAGCGAAATTCCGGTAAGACTGTAGAGCGGCTTAAAGAGCTTGCTAAACGCTATCATGTGGCTATTGCAGGAAGCTATCTTGGTGATACTGGAGGTCTGCTTGCAAACCGTGCATTCTTCATTGAGCCAAGTGGAGAAGAAAGTTTTGGCGACAAGAGGCATCTCTTCAGTATGGCAGGAGAGGACAAACTTCTTTCTCCCGGATATAAGAGAATGAAGGTGCGTTATCGTGGCTGGGAGATAGCCATGGTGGTATGCTATGATATTCGTTTTCCGGTCTGGTGTCGCAATGTAGGGAATGAGTATGATCTTCTGATAGCGGTTGCCAACTGGCCAAAGGCGAGGGTAGAGGCATGGAAGAAGCTCCTTATGGCTCGGGCAATAGAGAATGAGGCATATGTATGTGGAGTTGATTGTAAAGGAAAAGATCCGAAGGATATAGAATATGACGGCACATCATTGGCAATTGACTTTAAAGGAAATGATATTTCTGTAGCTGATCCGGATGGAGGAGATCTAATATATGCAACGCTTTCTCTCGACAAACTAAATAGTTTCCGAGAGAAATTCCCAGCCTATAAAGATGCCGATACCTTCAGCATCAGATTAGATTGAATCTATTTTATGATTCTTCTTTATTGTAGTTGAAATATGGATAATCATTAGATTTTTCTTCAACGAAGATCGCGATGCTTCGCTTGCTATCGCGTATTTCCGACAACTATAACTTACATCTAATTTTGTAAAGAATAATTTTATTAGAATAAAATACCATGTCTTAAATCTTTATATTCCGAAAGGATGAAGAAGGTTTATGATATGGTTTGTTTTTTGAGATTTTTTTTTTCGAAACGTGGTAATGTTTTTGCTTTCTCGTGCGTCTTAATAATACATGAGATTATGAGATGGGCTCTTAATTGGGACATATATTGGGTTCGTGAATGAAAAAATATAATGATAAATAAAATGAAAAAGATCTCAATTCTACTTTTGTTTTTTATGTCAGCAATGATGACATTTGCCGGAGTGAACTTGGCTGCAGTAAAAGGAGTATGGGCAAATGACAATGCTGAGGCAGTGATTACTGATGAAGTGTGCATTTTTTATGAAAAGGTTGATTCTACTATGCAGGCAATACTTTCAGTTCCTTCCTTAAGTCTGGATCATAAGACAGTTTTTGAAAAGGATGGGTCTGTCACATCTTCAAAAAATACTACTCCTCTCCAACTTAAAGTGGAGGATAGAACTGTAGTGATAAATGGAGAACGAATGAGAAAAGTAGAAGATATTGAAATTGTGTCTCCTTATGATATGTCTGAGTGTAAGGATAAGTCGGATGTAGGAAAGTGTCTTCAAGAATGGCGCCTTGGTTCGAAGTTTTATTTGATTGATGGAGAGCCTTGTTGCGAAGTAAACACTAATCGCCATCTTTTCATATATATGATCAATCCTTCAATGGTATATATCCGAGCAGCTGCTACCAGAAACAATGATGAAGGCACATTGTTTTTTCAGAATATTCGGATGATGAAAAATAATAATACGGGAGAGTATACAATGAGCATCATTCCTAACAATTTCGACTTTACAAAAAATGATCTAAAAATTGATAATTCTAAGTTCAAACCCAACGCTTGTTTCTTTAATGAGGATGGTGGAATATATTGGTCACTGATTTCATTCACTCCAGATCTTATCTTGCTAAATGGATGCGGAGAGACATATCAGGTGCCCCGGCCAGCGAAAGATGCCAATATAGATGAATGGATTAAATTCAATCCATACTAAAGGGAAGAATCTTCAGTCTTGATGCATAATTAATAATTCATAATGCACAATCATCTTTGTATTTCCCTAAAAAATTTGACTCAAAAAATATAAGTTTATGAGTCAACTTTTTTAGGGAAATACAATTATGGTTGGAATGAACCAATAGGGGTGGATGAGTGTTTAAATAATGTAAAAATGATAAATAAACTTTTGCTGATATAGCGAAAGGAATAAATGAAAAACATTAATCTTAAATTTTAAATTATGGAAACTTTTGAAGAAATAATCCAATCTCCGACACCTGTCCTCGTGGA